>DASPGF010000031.1:0-3135 GCA_035620755.1 Myxococcota bacterium | reverse complement strand
GGGGTCCGAGGGAGCTCGGTGCGCGGACGGGCAGGCATGATAGACGAGGCGCGGCTCGGATTCCACGCGGCATCTTGCGCAGGTGTGCGCTGCGCAGCTGCGCGCGCGAGCGGGGCGCTCCGCCAAGCGCTCGGGCCGCCGCGCAAAAAAGCCTTTGACCTGCGTTTTTTCGCGGTGATACCATCCCCGCGCCTTCGAGAGGGGCGGGGGATGGAACGAGGCGGTCTCGAACGCGGGTTCGTGCACGTGCGGAGGTCGATCAACTCGCGTTGATCGGTCCACGCAGCGCATTGCGGCTGTGGTCTTCGGCGTGTGGAGTGGAATGAGTCTGCAGGGCAGGGCCCCTCAACTACCGGCCGAGCCGGGATCCGACGGAGAGCGATCCGTCGACCGGATTCCCGCGCGCACGCTGCTCGAAGCGCTCGCGAAGATCTACGAGCTCGTGCTCGTCACCGACTCCGACGGCCGCGTGCTCTGGCGCAGCAATGGATTCGCCGCGCTGCTCGGCGGCGAGCAGTTCCCGGTCGGCTGCGAGGTTCGCACGCTGCTGCCACATCTGCCCGAGCTGCTCCACCCCGAGCAGGCCTTCGAGCTGCGGTCGCGTCTGCGCCGCGACGGCTTCCTCACCAACGCCGTGATCGAGCTCTGCGGCGAGAGCGGAGATCCGATCCGCATCGAGATCAACGTGCTTCCCGTCGCGGATCGGCCCGATGCGCGGCCGTTCTACGTCGTGATCGCGCGCCCCGTGGATGCGACGCGGCGCGCGGCAGTGCGCGCCGAGCGGCGCCGCGATGCCGCGCTCGAGTCGATCCTCGACGACGCACCCGACGCGATGCTCGCCGTCGACGCGCGGGGCTTCGTCGTCTACGCGAATGCGTCCGTCGAGCGGCTGCTCGGCTGCTCGAGCAGCGAGATCGTCGATCGGCCCGTTGCGGCGCTGCTGAGCGACGCCGCGGAGCTCGAGCGACTGGTCGCCTCGATCGGCGTCGAGCGCCCCGTCGAGCAGTGGGAGCTCACGCTGGCGCGCGCCGACGGCAGCGAGGCGCGCATTGCGGCGTCGGCGCGCACGCGGCGCCTCGCGGACGGAAGCTTCGACGGCACCGTGATCTGCCTGCGCGACGTCAGCGAGCGCCACCGCGTGCTCGGCGAGCTCGCGCGCAAGAACGCGGAGCTCGAGCACTGCGTACACGCGCTCGCGCACGACCTGCGCTCGCCGCTGGTCGCGCTGCTCGGATTCTCTCGGCTGCTGCGCCAGGACTACGGCGCGCTCCTCGACGACACCGGCACGCACTTCGTCGATCGCATCGAGCAGGCGGGGCGCACCATGGAGGATCTGATCCACGACCTGCTCGAGCTGTCGCGGATCGGGCAGCCCGGCGAGCGCAAGGCGCTCGTGAACCCGCTGAACGTGCTCGCGCAGCTCGCCGCGGAGCTGAAGCCGCGCCTCGACGCGGCCGGCATCGAGCTCGAGCTGCCGAAGGATCCACCGCTCGTCTACTGCGATCGAACGCGTCTCTATCAGGTGTTCTCCAACCTGATCGGAAATGCGATCGACCACATGGGGGCCTGCGACCAGCCTCGCATCCGGGTGTCGATCGCCGAAGAGGGCGACGCGACCCGCATCTCGGTGCACGACTCGGGTCGCGGCATCGACTCCGCGCATCACGAGCAGGTGTTCGAGGTGTTCCAGAGCCTCGGGCCCGGGCGCGATGGCCGATCGGGTACGGGCATCGGGCTCGCGATCGTCAAGAAGATCGCCGAGACGCATGGCGGTCGCGTCTGGCTCGAGAGCCGCAGCGGCTGCGGCACCACCTTCCACATCACGTTCCCGCGCCGCGCTTAGCCCGGGCAGTTCCGTCGTCTTTCGAGTGATCCGCGTCGCTGGTCGGGGTCCGGTTGACCGCGCTGGATCCAACACGCGTGCGGCCGCGATCGCTTGCCCGGCTGGAATGCTTCCCGTAGCCTGACGCGCTCGATGTATCCCGAGCTGTTCACGGTCTTCGGCGTCACGGTCAGCACGTTCGGGCTGATGCTCGCCGTCGCGTTCCTCGTCGGATCGTGGCTCGCGGGCGTACGCATGGAAGAAGAGGGCCTCGATCGCGAGCAGGCGAGCTCGATCCTGATCTACGTGATCGTCGGCGGCATCCTCGGCGCGAAGCTCTACTACGCGGTGGACGTCTCGATTCGCGACGCCGACCGCTCGTTCTGGGAGCTGTTCCTCTCGCGCGACGGAATCACGTGGTATGGAGGCTTGCTGCTCGGCACGCTTGCGGGCGCGCTCGGCTGTCGGATCCACGGCATCTCCGTGAAGCGCTTCGCGGACTGTGCGGCTGTGCCGGCCGCTATCGGGCAGGCGATCGGACGGCTCGGCTGCTTTCTGGTCGGCGACGACTACGGCCGCGCGACGGACGTCGCGTGGGGCGTGCGCTTTCCGCGCGGAGCCCCCCCGGTCGATTTTCCCGTGCACCCGACACAGCTCTATGAAGCGGCGTGGCTGCTGCTCGTCGCCGCGCTGCTCTGGCGGCGCCGCAAGGCGAGCCCTTTCCTGTTCGGCGAGTATGCGGCGCTCAACGGGCTGGGGCGGATCGTGATCGAGAACTGGCGCGTCAACCCGAGCGTGGCGCTCGGCATGACCGAGCCGCAGTGGATCGGCGCCGGTCTGATCGCGGCGGGGCTCGGCGGCTGGCTCTACTTCTCGTCGGCGCGCCGCGCCGCGGCGTGAGGTCCGCTCGCCGCGCGCAGCTTCCCGAGTAGGCTCGAGGCCGACGCGAGCGTGCACTCGCGGTCGCTGCCCTCGACGAGCCGCGCGAGGCTCGACACCGCACAGTGTGCGATCTCACGCAGCGAGTCGTCGCCCGTGTTTCGCGCGTCCGCCCACTCGCTCAGGCCCACCAGGCTCTCGGAGTACTGGCCTGCGAGATATGCGGACATGCCGCGCGCGTAGGCGGAGAGATGAGCGATCTCGTCGCGATCGCCGCCGCGCGCGATTGCCTCGGCGAGCGCGCGGTGTGCGGCCTCGTAGTGGCCGCTCGCGAGATAGGAGCGCCCCGCGATCACGTACGCGGCGGCGGCGTCGCCGTGGATCGACGCGAGCAGCGCGTCGAGCCCGCTCGAGTTCATGCTCTCGATCGCGTC
>DASPGF010000030.1:0-3784 GCA_035620755.1 Myxococcota bacterium | reverse complement strand
GGCTACACGCACCTGCAGCGCGCGCAGCCGGTGCGGCTCGCCCATCACTGGCTCGCATTCGCGGAGATGCTCGGGCGCGACGCGAGCCGTCAGCGCGACCTGCGCTCGCGGCTCTCGGAGTGCCCGCTCGGCGCGGGCGCGCTCGCGGGCACCACGCTGCCGCTCGATCGCGAGCAGACCGCGCGCGCTCTCGGCTTCACGGCGCCCGCGGCGAACAGCATGGACGCGGTCGCGTCGCGCGACGCGGCGCTCGAGTTCCTCGCCGCGACCGCGATCTGCATGATCCACCTGTCGCGGCTCGCCGAGGAGCTCGTGCTCTGGTCGAGCGCCGAGTTCGGCTTCGTCGAGCTCTCCGACGCGCATGCGACGGGCTCGAGCCTGATGCCGCAGAAGAAGAACCCGGACGTGCCCGAGCTCGTGCGCGGCAAGTCGGGCCGCGCGATCGGCAACCTGGTGACGCTGCTGACGGTGATGAAGGGGCTGCCGCTGACCTACAACCGCGACATGCAGGAGGACAAGCAGCCGATCTTCGACTCGGCGACCACCCTGCGCGACTCGCTCGAGGTGATGGGTGCGGCGATCGGCAGCCTGCGCGTGAACGCGGAGCGCATGGCGGCTGCCGCGGGCGACCCGCTGTTGCTCGCGACCGATCTCGCCGAGGCGCTGGTGGTCGAAGGTGTGCCGTTTCGCGAGGCGCACGAGGCGGTCGGGCGCGTCGTGCGCCACTGCATCGACAAGCAGCTCGACCTGCGGTCGCTGAGCCGCGAGGATCTGCGCGCATTCCACGCGGCGTTTCCCGCGCCGGCCTCGCAGCTCGCGAGCCTCGAGCGCGCGCTCGAGTCGAGAAAGGTGATCGGCGGCACCGCGCGCGGCCGCGTGAGCGAGGCACTCTCGCGGGCTCGGGAGGACAATGCGCGGCGCCTCGGCGAGCTTTCGGGGGGAGCGCGGTGATGACGCGCCGGCTCGCGGCGGGTGCAGCGGGAGCGCTGCTCGGCGTCGCGCTCGCGGTCGCTTGCGGCAAGTACGGCCCGCCGGTGCGCACCCGCGCCGCGAGCGCGCCGCGCGCCGACGCGGCGGGCGAGGGCGCGCAGGGTACAGCAGCAGGCGCCACAGGCGTGTCGGGCGCCGCAGCAGCGGCAGGCGCGCAGTCGGGCCCGACTTCGGTTCCAGAGCCGACTCCGGCGGGCTCGAACGAGCGCGACTCCGAGCCCGAAGAGGCGCCGCGTTGAGCGACGCGTCTCCGCGGACCTTGAGCGACGCGTTTCCGCGGCGCGACGGCCATCTCTGCGCCGATGCCGTTCCGATCGATCGGATCGTCGACGCGGTCGGCACGCCCGTCTTCATCTACAGCGCGACCGAGCTCGCCGCGCGCTATGACGCGCTCGACGCGGCCTTCGCAGGCGTGCCGCACTCGATCTGCTACGCGATCAAGGCCAACATGAACCTCGCGGTGGTCCGCACGCTCGTCGCGCGCGGCTGCGGGGTCGACGTGACCTCGGGCGGCGAGCTGCGGCGCGCGCTCGCGGCGGGCGCGGACCCGCGCGGCTTCGTCTACTCGGGCGTGGGCAAGACGGACGCCGAGATCGACCTGGCGCTCTCGGCCGGAATCCGCGTGTTCAACGTCGAGTCGCGCGCGGAGCTGCGCGCAATCGCCGCGCGAGCGGCTGCGAGCGGGGCGGTCGCGCCGATCTCGTTCCGCGTCAATCCGGACGTCGACCCGCAGACCCATCCTTATATCTCGACGGGGCTGCGCAGCAGCAAGTTCGGCATCCCGATCGCCGAGGCCGTCGACGCCTACGCGGAGGCCAAGGCGCTCGACGCGGTGCGGGTGGTCGGCGTGGCCTGCCACATCGGATCCCAGCTCGTGAGCCTCGACCCGATCCGCGACGCGCTGCGTCGGGTGCGCGGCCTCGTGCGCGAGCTGCGCGAGGCGGGCCACCGCATCGAGATCCTCGACGTGGGCGGCGGGCTCGGCATCCGCTACGACCGCGAGCAGCCCCCGTCCGCCGCCGAGTACGCGGCCGCCGTGATCGATGCGCTCGGCGATCTCGGCTGCCACCTGATCAGCGAGCCCGGCCGCTGGATCGCGGGAGACGCGGGCGTGTTCGTGACGCGCGTCCTCTACCACAAGTGCAACGGCGCGAAGCAGTTCGCGGTGGTCGATGGCGCGATGACCGACCTGATCCGGCCCACCCTCTACCAGGCCTATCAGAAGATCGAGCCCGTGGGGCCTCCCCGCGCGGGCAGCCGCGTCGTCGACGTGGTCGGGCCGGTCTGCGAGAGCGGCGACTTCCTCGCCCAGCAGCGCGAGCTGCCGCCGCTCGAGCGCGGCGATCTGCTCGCGGTGCGCTCGGCGGGCGCCTACGGGTTTTCGATGTCGTCGAACTACAATGGCCGCTGTCGCGCCGCGGAGGTTCTGGTGCGCGGCGAGCGCTTCGCGGTGGTGCGCGAGCGCGAGCGCTTCGAGGATCTGATCCGCGGCGAGTCCCTCGCCGAGGAGCTGCTCGGATGACGCACACGCTGCGCTTTGCGAAGATGCACGGCGCGGGCAACGACTACGTGGTGCTCGACGGCATCCGCGACGAGCTCCCCCCGATCGCGCCGCTCGCGGCGCGGCTGTGCGACCGCCACTTCGGGATCGGCGCGGACCAGCTGCTGGTCGCGCGGCCCTCGCACACGGCGGATTTCCGCATGGAGATCTACAACGCGGACGGCAGCCAGGTCGAGATGTGCGGCAACGGCATCCGCGCGTTCTACAAGTTCCTGCGCGACCGCGGGCACACGAGCGCCGACGAGATCCGCGTCGAGACGCTCGGCGGCGTGGTGCGCCCGAGCTGGGCCGGCGCCGACCGCGTGCGCGTCGAGATGGGGCGGCCCGTGCTCGCGCCGCGCAAGATTCCGACCGCGCTCGGCAGCGGCGACGGCCCCGTGCTGGACGTGCCGCTGCAGATCGGCCGCGAGACGCTGCAGGTCTCGTGCGTGTCGATGGGCAACCCACACGCGGTGGTGTTGGTCGACGACCCCGAGCGCGCGCCCGTGGAGCGCTGGGGCCCGCTGATCGAGCATCACGCCGCGTTCCCGAACCGCGTCAACGTCGAGTTCGCGAGCGTGATCGACCGCGCGCACATCCGCCAGCGCACCTGGGAGCGCGGCGTCGGCGAGACGCTCGCGTGCGGCAGCGGCGCGTGCGCGGTGGCGGTGGTCGCGATGCTTCTCGGGCTCGCGGGCGAGCACGTGGCGGTCGCGCTGCGAGGCGGCGAGCTCGAGATCAGCTGGCGCGGCGGCGACAGCTCGGTCGTGATGACCGGACCCGCCGCGGAAGTATTCACGGGCGAGTACCCGATCCGAGAGGAGTAGCGATGTTCGAAGGGCTTTCGACTGCGCTGGTCACGCCGTTCCGCGATGGGGAGGTCGACGAGCGCGCGCTGCTCGACCTCGTGGAGCGGCAGATCGCGGCCGGCGTCGACCAGATCGTGCCGTGCGCGTCGACCGGCGAGTCGGCGACGCTCTCGCACGCCGAGCACGGCGAGGTGATCGAGCTCGTGGTCGACGCCGTGCGCGGCCGCGTTCGCGTGCTCGCGGGCGCGGGCTCGAACAACACGCGCGAGGCGATCGAGCTCACGCAGCACGCCAAGGCGGTGGGCGCGGATGGCGCGCTGCTGATCTCGCCCTACTACAACAAGCCGAGCCAGCAGGGCGTCTACGAGCACTATCGCGCGATCGCCGAGGCCACGCGCTTCCCGCTCGTCGCCTACAACGTGCCGGGTCGCACGGCCTCGAACCT
>DASPGF010000029.1:0-2629 GCA_035620755.1 Myxococcota bacterium | reverse complement strand
CGAGCGCGACGCCGCGCGGCCGCATCAGTGTCTGGCGCAGGTCGAGATAGAAATCGCTCTCGGCGCCGCTCGCGAGCGTCACCTTCTGGCGTCGGAACGAGACCGCGAGGATCAGCTCGAGCAGCTCCGCGCGCCTCGCGTCCGCTCCCACCCTACCTCCAGATTCGCTCGCGCCCCGAGCGTTCGCCCGACCGCGCTGCCGGTGCTGCGCGGGTTGCTCGCCCGATTGTAGCCCCCGGGGGCGCACGCGGCGCGCGGCATGCACGCGTCAGCCCGCGCTGCTAGGATGCGCGCTCCCGCGAATCCGGGACCGGAGCGACGCGTGAAGAAAGCCAAGGCCCTACCGCACCGCAACCGCTCGAAGAGCACGCGCTATCGCGCGAGGCGGAAGGCGAAGCACCAGCGGGCGCGCCTGCGCAAGAGCTCGGGCGAGCGCAAGACCTACCGCTGAGCGGAGGCCGCCGGCGGTGGCCGCGGCGCAAGGCGAAGACTTCGCGTTCCAGCTCGAAGCGCGCTGCGGCGCGGCGCGCGCGGGCTCGTTCTCCACACCGCACGGCCGCTTCCACACGCCCGCGTTCATGCCCGTCGGAACCCACGGCGCCGTCAAGGCGCTCACCGCCGACCAGGTGCGCGCGACCTCGGCCGAGATCGTGCTCGCGAACACGTACCACCTCGCGCTGCGGCCCGGCGAGAAGATCGTCGCGAAGCTCGGCGGGCTGCATCGCTTCATGGGCTGGAGCGGACCGATCCTCACCGACAGCGGCGGCTTCCAGGTGTTCTCGCTGCCGGGGGTCGAGATCGACGACCACGGCGCGCGCTTCAAGAGCGCGGTCGACGGCTCGCCGCTGCAGCTCACCCCCGAGCGCGCGATCGAGATCCAGCACGCGCTCGGCGCCGACATCATCATGGCGTTCGACGAGTGCTCGCCGTTCCCCGCCGACGCGGCGACGCTGCGCGACGGCGTGCGGCGCACGCTCGCGTGGATCGGCCGCTGCATCGAGGCGCACCGCGGCTGCGAGCGCGAACAGGCGCTGTTCGGAATCGTGCAGGGCGGCGTCGACCTCACGCTGCGCAGCGCGTGCGCGGAGGCGCTGGTTGCGCTGGATCTGCCCGGCTACGCGATCGGCGGCGTCTCCGTCGGCGAGGGACATGAATTGCTGTGCAAGGTGACCGCGCACACCGCGCCGCTGCTGCCGAGCGACAAGCCGCGCTACCTGATGGGCGTCGGCCTGCCCGAGGACCTGCTCGCGGCGATCGGCTACGGCATCGACATGTTCGACTGCGTGATCCCGACGCGCTACGCGCGCAGCGCCACCGCGTTTACGCGACGCGGTCGGATCCGGCTCACGAACCGGCGCTTCCGCCGCGACGCCTACCCGATCGACACCTCCTGCGACTGCGCGGCCTGCGCGCAGGGCTACTCGCGCGCGTATCTCCACCACCTGTTCGCCGCGAACGAGGTGCTCTCGGCGGTGCTCACCTCGATCCACAACGTCCACTTCTACCAGCGCCTCGTACGCGAGGCGCGCGACGCGATCGCCGCGGGGCGCTTCGACGAGCACCGACGCGAGTTCCTCGCCGGCTATCTCGGCGGCGACGCGGGCGAAGCGCGCGGAGCCTACGCCGAGCGCAGCGCCCGCGACGAGGGGGATTGATCCGGCAATGGCCTACCGAAGCTCCGAGCTTCTGACCCCCGAAGAGGTGCTCGCGCGCTATTCGGCGGGCCCCAAGACGGGCGTCTTCACCGACGGCTCCTGCGAGGGGAACCCGGGCCCGGGCGGCTGGGGCGTGGTCTGGGTCGAAGCCGACCGCATCGTCGCCGAGCGCAGCGGCGCCGACCCCTCGACGACCAACAACCGCATGGAGCTCACGGCGCTGATCGCCGCGTATCGGCTGCTGCCCGAGGACAGCCGGATCGACGTCTACTCGGACAGCCAGCTGTGCGTGAAGACCGTGACCGAGTGGGCGGCCGGCTGGGAGCGCCGAGGCTGGCGCCGCAAGGACGGGCCGATCGCGAACCTCGAGCTCGTGCGCGAGCTCTACGCGCTCGCGAACGCGCATCCGAACGTAACACTCAGGTGGATCAGGGCCCACGACGGCTCGCGCTGGAACGAGTACGCGGACGCGCTCGCGTCGGCGTACCTACGCGGCTGACGCCGAGCGATCCGCGCCGCACGGACCCCATCGACCGAGCGCGTCGGCCGATGCCGCAGCTTCAGCGCGCGACGCGCGAGGTCTGGCCGAGCGCGAGGATGCGCTCGAACTCCGCCTTCGACAGCGGCAGCACGGAGAGCCGGCTCTGGCGCAACAGCGCGACGTCGCGAAGCGCGTCATCGCGCTTGATTTCCGCGAGCGCGACGGGTCGCTCGAGCGGCTTGACGGCCTCGAGGTCGACCACCAGCCAGCGCTCGTCGTCGGTCGTGGGATCGGGATACGCGCTGCGCGTCACGCGTGCGATGCCGACCACCGCGCGCTCCTCGTCGGTGTGGTAGAAGAGCGCGAGGTCGCCGGGCTCCATCGCGCGCAGGTTGTTGCGCGCCTCGTAGTTGCGCACGCCATCCCAGCAGGTGGAGCCGTCGCCCGCGAAATCGCGCCACGAATACACCGACGGCTCCGATTTCACGAGCCA
>DASPGF010000028.1:0-2332 GCA_035620755.1 Myxococcota bacterium | reverse complement strand
TGCTCGGCGAGCGCATCGCGGCCGCGCGCAAGCGGCGCCCGAAAGCGTCCGTCGTCGAAGCTCCTGAGCGTTGATCCGAGCCGCCGCGCCCGCGCGTGCTAAGCTGCGCGTTCGAGCTGGAGGAAGCGATGGCCGCCCTGTTCGTCACACACGCCGCCGCGGAGAAGATCCGCGCCGCGAAGGCCAGCGAGGCGCGCGACGACGTCGCGCTGCGCGTCACGGCGCGCGAGGAGGGCGCGAAGTTCCGCTACGAGCTCAAGCTCGTCGATGCGAGCTCGCGGCGAGATGACGACGAGGTGGTCCAGCTCGAGGGGATCGACCTCTATCTCGATGGCGAGAGCGCGCCGCGGCTCGCGGGCGCGACGCTCGATTACGTCGACGACATCTCGGGCTCGGGGCTCAAGTTCGACAACCCGAACAAGACCGCACTCGCGTGCGATCCGCTCGCCGCCCGCGTGCAGCAGGTGCTCGACGATCGGATCAACCCCGGGCTCGCGGCGCACGGCGGCATGGTGACGCTCGTCGACGTCGAGGGCGCGCGCGTGGTGCTGCGCTTCGGCGGCGGCTGCCAGGGCTGCGGGATGGCGGACGTGACGCTCAAGCAGGGCGTGTCCGCGCAGCTCAAGCAGCAGATCCCCGAGATCGCCGAGGTCGTGGACGCGACCGATCACGCCGCGGGCGAGAACCCCTATTACGCCTGAGCGCGATTACGGCTCGGACGTCCACGCGGTGCGCGTCGGCGCGCGCGAGTTCCTGATCGTCGGCACGGCGCACATCTCGCGCGAATCCGCGGATCTCGTGCGCGAGGTGATCGAGCGCGAGCGGCCGGACTGCGTGTGCGTCGAGCTCGACGCGCAGCGCTACGAGGCGCTCTCGCAGAAGCGCAGCTTCCGCGAGCTCGACGTGCTGCAGCTGATCCGCCGCAAGCAGCTCGCCGCGCTGATCGCCAACCTGCTGCTCGCCTCGTACCAGAAGAAGCTCGGCGGTGCGCTCGGCATCCTGCCCGGCACCGAGCTGCTCGCCGCGACCGAGGTCGCGCAGCGTCTCGGCATCGGGATCGCTCTTTGCGACCGCGACGTGCGCGTCACGCTGCGCCGCGCGTGGGCGTCGATGGGCTTCTTCAAGAAGTCGACGCTCGTGAGCAACCTCGCGCTCGCGCTGTTCGAGCGGCCCGAGGTGAGCGAAGAGGATCTGCGGCGGCTGCGCGACCAGGACGTGCTCTCCGAGCTGATGCGCGAGCTCGGCGCGGCGATGCCCGCGCTCAAGACGGCGCTCATCGACGAGCGCGACGCGTATCTCGCACAGCGCATGCGCGAGGCGCCCGGCGAGCGCATCGTCGCGGTGGTCGGCGCGGGCCACGTCGGCGGGATTCGCGACGCGCTCGCGAGCAGCCGCCGGGTCGACCTCGCGGCGATCGAGTCGATTCCGCCCGTGCCTCGGATCTGGAAGCTCGTCGGCTGGGGGATCCCCGCGCTGATCGTGCTGTCGCTGCTCTACATCGGCGTGAGCAAGGGCCCACAGGTCGCGGGCCGCAACCTGCTGTACTGGATCGTCGCGACCGGCACGCCGAGCTCGATCGGCGCGCTGCTCGCGGGCGCGCATCCGATCACCACGATCTCGGCGTTCTTCGCGGCGCCGCTCACGACGCTCAGCCCCGTGATCGGAATCGGCCACGTCTGCGCGTTCGTGCAGGCCTACCTGCGCCCGCCGAAGGTGCGCGAGTTCGAGAGCCTCGCGGACGACGTCGCGAAGCCGCGCGAGTGGTGGCGCAACCGCGTGCTGCGCGTGCTGCTGGTGTTCGTGCTCACGACGATCGGGGGAATCGCGGGGACCTACGTGGGCGGCTACGAGATCGTCTCGAATTTGTTCTGAGCGCCGCGCGCAGCGCCGCTCGCCCCTGAACGAGCTCGCGACACGCCGCGCTCAGCCCGCGTTCTTGCCGTGGATCTCGTCGAGCCGGCGCACGAGCACCTCCGCCCAGCGGCGCAAGATGTCGCGCGCGGCTGAGAGGTTGGAGCCGCGCGTCGTCCAGGTGAGGCCGCGGCCCGGCGCACCGCTGTCCTGCCTGCGATCCATCGCGCGCGCGAGGATCTCGCCTGACACCGAGTCGTAGAGCTCGGCGTAGAGCGTCATCGCGCCCGCCGAAGTCGTGAACGACTCGGAGCGCGCGGACGTCATCAAGTCGGGCGCCGCGACGTCGAGGTCGAGGATCGCGGGGCGGATCAGCAGCACGTCCTCTGCGGGCTCGCTCGCGATCGGGTAGCCGGCCTTCTCGAGCTCTTCGCTGAAGACCTTGCGGAACTCCGCCGCGAGTCCCTTCTTGATGTTCTCC
>DASPGF010000027.1:0-6307 GCA_035620755.1 Myxococcota bacterium | reverse complement strand
TCGCCGCCGCGCGCGAGCGCCTCGGCGAGCGCGCGGTGCGCGGCGTCGTAGTGGCCGCTCGCGAGATAGGAGCGGCCGGCGATCACGTACGCGGCGGCGGCATCGCCGTGGATCGACGCGAGCAGCGCGTCGAGTCCGCTCGAGTTCATGCTCTCGATCGCGTCGCGCCGCTCGATCAGGAAGCGCGTCACGAACCCCTCCGCGCCCTGCTCGGAGAGCAGCACGCGAAGCTGCTGCCACGACTGCGCCATCAGCGATCGCGTCTCCGCGAGACCCTGCTTGAGGCGCGTCGCGACCGCGGACAAGATGCGCTCGAACTCGAGGAACAGGCCGTTCGCCTCCGCGCCGGCCTCGGCGCGCAGCAGACGAACGCGCGGCCCGTACACCTCGCGCTGGTAGAAGTCTTCGCGAAACTTCATCGCCTCGTGGAACAGCGAGCCGATCGCGAGATCGAACAGCGCCTCGCGCGGCCGCGCGACCTGCGAGCTGCCGGGCGCGGGCCGAAACAGCGAGTGGCATTTCTCCTTCAGGCGGAACAGCACGCTGTAGTCGCTGTCGCCGACGAACTCCTGGAGATCCGAGAATGCGAGCTGCTCGCGATCGAACTTCGAGGCGAGCTCGTCGAGCAGCTCGTAGGCGCGCACGAACTCGCGCAGGATGTCGACCAGGCTGGCCGGGGCGCTCGCCATGCCCCGATTATACTCGCCGCGCTGACGAGGGGCGTTCGCGCGCGAGCGCGCCACCCGCGCGCCACGCGCAGCTCGCGGCGCAAACACGCGGCGTGCGCGCAAAGCGATTCTGGCGGCTCGGTGCCCGGTTCGAGTATCGTCGGCGCTCCATGCGGGGATCGCAGCACCCGATTGCGACGCGCGCGCCAGCCGAGCGGCAGCGCCGCGGTGTGACGGCGCGGTACCGCCGCGATACAGCGAACCGGATCGCGAGCGCGGTTCCGCTGGAGCACTGGAGGTTCGGATGAGCCCGCTCGAGCGCGAGAGCATGGAGGTCGACGTGCTCTACGTCGGCGCGGGGCCGGCCTCGCTCGCCTCGTCGCTGCACCTGATGCAGCAGGTTCGCGCCTACAACGAGCGTGCGGACGCCGAGCGCAGGCCTCCGATCGAGCCGCCGAGCGTGCTCGTGCTCGAGAAGGGCGCGGCGGTCGGCGACCACATGCTCTCGGGCGCGGTGATGAACCCGCGCGGCATCGCCGAGCTCGTGCCGGATTTCCGCGAGAAGGGCTTTCCGACGGAGTACGTGTGCAACTACGCGGGCTTCTGGATCTTCCACCCGAAGGGGAAGCTCAGCGTGCCGGGCCCGCTCGTGCCGCCGAACTTCCGCAAGAAGGGCTACCACGTCGCGTCGCTCAACAAGGTCGCGAAGTGGATGGCGGCGCGCTGCGAGGAGGCGGGGGTCGAGATCTACCCCGGCTTTGCGGCCGACAAGCTGCTGACCGACGGCGATCGCGTCACCGGCGTGCGCATCGGCGACATGGGCGTCGACAAGCACGGCAAGCCCAAGCCGAACTTCCAGCCGGGAATGGACATCTTCGCGAAGGTCACGGTGCTCGGCGAGGGCGTGCGCGGCTCGCTCGCCAAGCAGCTGATCGCGGATTTCGATCTCGCGGGCCAGAATCCGCAGACCTTCGAGGCCGGCATCAAGGAGATCTGGCGCATCGATCCGAAGAAGCACCGCCCGGGGCGCGTGGTGCACGGACTCGGCATTCCGCAGATCTTCGACGGCTTCCACGGCATGTGGCTCTACGACATGCAGGACGAGCTCGTGTCGTTCGGCTTCGTCACGCTGCTCGACTCCGAGAACCCCCACTGCGATCCGCACCTCGAGGCGCAGAAGTTCAAGACCACGCCCTACATGCGCTGGCTTCTCGAGGGCGCCGAGCTCGTGCGCTACGGCGCGAAGTGCATCCCGACCGGGGGCCTGTACGCGATGCCCAAGCTCTACGCCAACGGCGCGCTGCTGATCGGCGACGCGGCGAGCTTCTGCAACGCCGAGAAGCTCGCGGGCATCCACCTCGCGATCAAATCCGGCATGCTCGCCGCGGATACGATCGTCGACGCGCTCGCGCGCGGCGATTTCTCCGTTGCGACGCTCGGCGGCATCGCGGAGCGCTACCGCGCGAGCTGGGCGTTCGAGGAGCACTGGGCGTCGCGAAACTTCCATCAGTCGACGGAGCGCGGCGTGCCGTTCTTCCTGCTCAACGAGCCGTTCCGGCAGCTCACGCGCGGGCGCGGGCTGTTCGACGCGATGCGCTCGAAGCCCGGCCACCTGCACATGAAGCCGCTCGCGGCGCTGCCGCCCTCGAAGCGCGCCCGAGAGCCGTTCGAGTTCGACGGTGTTCTCACGTTCAGCAAGGAGCACCTCGTGCAGTTCAGCGGTACGAAGCACGAGGTCGATCAGCCGTCGCACCTCGTGGTAGCCGACACGGATCTGTGCAGCACGACCTGCGCGGAGGAGTTCGGGAACCCCTGCGAGAGCTTCTGCCCCGCCGCGGTGTACGAGATGGTGCCCGACCCGGCGCGCGCGGGCGGCAAGAAGCTCTTCATCCACCACGAGAACTGCGTCCACTGCAAGACCTGCGACATCGCCGACCCGTATCAGGTGATCACGTGGACGCCGCCCGAGGGAGGCGAGGGGCCGGATTACCAGCAGATGTAGCCCGAATTGGCCGGGTCGCACCGCACTGCAACGGTTCCGATTGCGCGGTCAGGCGTCGATCGCGCGCAGCGCTTCTTGGAGGTGCGCCATCTCCTTCGCGGAGGCGGCGACGAGCAGCGAGCGCGCGGGGGAGCGGATGTCGTCCGGGAACGGATCGGCTCCGTCCATCACGAGTGCGCCGGCTTCGGCGGCGATCAGCGCGGCGATGCGGCCGCGCACGCTCACGCCGCCCGCGTTGTCGCGCGCGAAGCGGAAGCCCGCGCACGCGCCGGGGATCAGCGGGGCGAGCGCGATCGCGCCGCCCGACGCGGCGCGCACCTCGTAGCCGCGCTGCTGCAGGCTCTCGACCGCGGGGCTCGGCAGATCGTGCGAGACGAGCACGCGCCGGCCCAACGGCTCGCCGACCGAGATGGCCTCGGCGGCGCCCGTGCGGCTGCGCCGCTGCGCGCCCTGACCTCGAATTGCGTCGAAGCAGAGCTGCTCGCGCGGCAGCGCGACGAGGCTCGCCTCGTAGCGGCCCGCGATCGCGAGGCCGATCATCACCGCGTACGGTCCCTGCGCCTCGAGGTAGAAGCGCAGCGTGCCGTCGATCGGATCGATCACGACGAGCGCATCGCTGCTCGCCGCGAAGCGAGACACCGACGGCGTGTCCTCCTCGGCCTCGAGCCGCAGCTGCGGAAAGCGCTCGAGCAGCGGGGTCAGCAGCGCCTCCTGGGCGGCGCTGTCCGCGATCGTGAGCGCGGCCTTGATCGCGCTGGCCTCGCCCGCCTTGGGGCGGTTCGCGACGCGCCCCTCGAGCGAGCGCGCGATCGACGAGGCCTGCCGCAGCGCGGGCGCCACAGTGCGTACGAAATCGCCCGGAAACGGCGTATCTTGCATACCCGTGTTGGGTAGCAGTTCTGTGAGCATCGTCACGGGGCCTCGCGCGAGGCTTCAGGCGATTTCGACGACGGCCGATAACCGCATGCATCGATTCCAGACGAGGAGTTTCGCTATGTCCCGGTTATTGCGCTCGACGGCAATTTCGATCTGCACGGCGGTCGCCGCCTGCCTGCTGGCGGCGCCGGCTTCGATCGCGGACGAGGTGGCTGCGATTCCCGATTCGGCCGATGCGCGCGCGGAGGATTCGTTCTCGGAGTTCGCGCGCTCGTGGATGGCGAAGATGGAGGAGAGGGAGCAGCAGAACCGCAAGAACCCGAGCGTCCAGCCGGGTGCGAGCGCGAACCTCATCACCTATCGCGGCTTCGGCGAGGACTTCACGGTGGAGCTGCGCCCGACGGGTCACCCGTCGTCGCCGTTCGTCGGCATCCTTCGCTACAACGAAGAGGTCTACAGCTGCGAGGCGGTCGATGCGACGAAGTGCACGGTCGCGTCGTCGCTGCCGGTGACGGAGATCTTCCGCTACCAGGGCGGCCGCTGGATCTACTGATCGCGCGAGTCGCGCCGGGCGCCGCCGCGGTCCGCACCGGCAGCGCGTCGCGCTGCGCGTAGAAGAAACAAGGAGCGCGGAGCGCAGCCGATCCTGCGACCGGCGCGACTCCGCGCTCCCCGGCGTCTCTCACCCCCCCAAGTTCGAGACGCCGTTAACCCTGGCCTAGCTGCAACCGCTGGTCTCCCCGCAGTTGAAGCACTTGTAGCACGCGCCGCTGCGGATCATGATCGCGCCGCACGCGTGACAGCTCGGCGCATCCGCCTGATTGATGAACACCTGCGCGCGCCCCTGCGTGCGGTCGCCCGATCCGCCCGCGACCGCGGAGCGCAGCGGCAGCGCGTCGCCCGTGCCCTCCGCTGAGCGCGGCTCGAGCTCCTCGTCGACCGGATCGCGCTGCAGATAGCGGTTGCCGAGGTAGCGGAACACGTAGTCCATCACGGATTTCGCGATCGGGATCGACGGGTTGTTGGTGAAGCCCGCCGGCTCGAAGCGCGTGTGGCTGAACTTGTCGACGAGCGCGCGCAGCGGTACGCCATACTGCAGTGCGATCGACGTCATGGTCGCGATCGTGTCCATCAGCCCGGAGACCGTGCTGCCCTCCTTCGCCATGCGCAGGAAGATCTCGCCCGGCTGGCCGTTCTCGTAGAGGCCGACCGTGAGGTAGCCCTCGTGGCCCGCGATCACGAACTTGTGCGTGACCGCCGTGCGCTCGTCCTCGAGCTTCTTGCGGATCGGGCGCACCTCCGCGAGCGCGCGGCCGCGCTCCTTGTCCTCGCCCGCGTTGAGCGGCTGGGTGCGCTTGCTGCCGTCGCGGTAGATCGCGAGCGCCTTGAGGCCGAGCTCCCAGCCCGTGATGTAGGCCTGCATCACGTCCTCGACGCTCGCGTCCGCCGGCAGGTTCACGGTCTTGCTGATCGCGCCCGAGAGGAACGGCTGCACGGCGCTCATCATGCGGATGTGACCCATCCACGGGATGCTGCGCTTGCCATTCTGCGGGCGGAACGCGCAGTCGAAGACCGGAAGATCGTCCTCGCGCAGGCCGGGCGCGCCCTCGATGGTCTCGCGCTCGGAGACGAAGTCGGTGATCTCGCGGATCTGCGTCTCGTCGTAGCCGAGCCGCTCGAGCGCGCGCGGAACCGTCTTGTTGACGATCTTGAGGTAGCCGCCGCCGACGAGCTTCTTGTACTTCACGAGCGCGATGTCGGGCTCGACTCCGGTCGTGTCGCAGTCCATCATGAAGGCGATCGTCCCCGTCGGCGCGAGCACCGTGACCTGCGCGTTCTTGAAGCCGACGCGCTGCCCCTTCTCGAATGCGAGGCGCCAGCTCTCGCGAGCCGCGGCGAACAGCGGCCCGGCGACGCCCTCGCTGGGGATCGCGTCGGCAGCGTCCTTGTGCATCCGGATCACTTCGAGGAACGGCTTGCGGTTCATGCGATAGCGCGGGAACGGCCCAACCGCTTCGGCGATGTCCGCGCTCGCGTGATACGCCTCGCCGCACATCAGCGCGGTGAGCGTCGCGGCGAGGTTGCGCCCCTCGTCGCTGTCGTAGGGCAGCCCGCAGCTCATGAGCAGCGCGCCGAGGTTCGCGTAGCCGAGTCCGAGCGGCCGGAACAGGTGGCTGTTGCGCGCGATCGCGGGCGTCGGGTAGTCGGCGTGGTCGACCATGATCTCCTGCGCGAGGATCGTGATCCTCACGGCGTGCCGGAAGCCCGCGATGTCGAATTCGGCGGCATCGTCGAGGAACTTCAGCAGGTTGAGGCTCGCGAGATTGCAGGCCGTGTCGTCGAGGAACATGTACTCCGAGCACGGGTTGCTCGAGTTGATCCGACCCGACGCCTTGACGGGATTCCAGCGGTTGATCGTGGTGTCGTACTGCATGTCCGGATCGCCGCATTGGTGCGCGGCCTCGGCCATCTCGCGCAGCAGGTCGCGCGCCTTGAGCTCGTCGATCACCTGGCCCGACGTCACGCTGCGCGTCTCCCAGTTGCCGCCCGCGAGCGCGGAGTGCATGAACGAATCGGTGACGCGCACCGAGTGGTTCGCGTTCTGGTAGAACACGGAATCGTAGGCGCCGCCTGCGACGTTGAAGCCGCCGTCGTAGCCCGCGTCGATCAGCGCGTGCGCCTTCTTCTCCTCCTCGGATTTGCTGCGGATGAACTCCATGATGTCCGGGTGATCGACGTTCAGGATCACCATCTTCGCGGC
>DASPGF010000026.1:0-2209 GCA_035620755.1 Myxococcota bacterium | reverse complement strand
CCGATCGGCCCGGGGCGCATCGACGTCGCCTACGGCGAGGAAACGGACGAGTTCCGCTTGCACGTCTCGATCGGCTACGTCTTCAGATGAAACGCGGCCTGCGCATTCTCCTTGCGCTCGCCGCGCTCGCGGCGAGCCTCGCGCTCGCCGGCCTCGCGTGGGTGCTGTTCACCGAGCCCGGGTTGCGATGGGCGATCGAGCGTGCAAGTGCGGCGACTGGCGGCAACCTCGCGATCGAGGGCGCGAGCGGGACACTCGGCGCGGGTGTGGCCTTCGATCGCGTGGTCTACGCCGATGCCGGGCTGCGGGCGGAGGCGACGCGCGTGCGCGCCACCGCCCGGGTCCTCCCGCTCCTGCGCGGGCGAATCGGCATCGAGCCGCTTTCGATCGAGGTGCTGCGCATCGAGCTCGCCGACGCAGGTTCGAGCGCCGAGCCCGCGCCCGCGGTGCTCCCGATCGGTCTGCGGCTCGCGGACGTCGCCATCGATCGACTCGACCTGCGCGCGGGCGAGCGGGTCGAGCGGCTGGAGCGGTTGCGCTTCACCCACGTGGTCGTCGGGCCGCGGACGCTGCAGATCGGCGGCTCGCTCGTGCGGCCGGACGCGCGCTGGCCCGTGGCCGCGCAGGTCGAGGTGAAGGGCAGCCTGCGGCGCTTCGAGGCGAGCGCCGCGGGCACCGTGGCCGGCGTCGCCGCGCGAGCGTCGCTCGTGCTCGAGCCGCAGCATCGCCAGCCGGTGCGCGCGCTCGAAGCGCGCGCGGGGCCCGTCGATCCGGCCGGACTGCTCGCCGACCTGCCGCGCGCTGCGCTCTCCGCGCAGCTGCGCGCGCGCGCTGCGGACGACGGCTACCGCGGGGACTTCTCTCTGGAGAACGCGTCTCCCGCGACGCTCGACGCGGGAGGCTTGCCGCTCGCGGCGGCGCGCACGCGCTTCACGAGCCGCGGCCTGGAGCGCGCGCGCCTCACGCAGCTGAGCCTGCAGCTTGCCGGCGGTGGGATGCTCGAAGGCGAGGGCGTGCTCGACGCCGACGGGCTTCTCGCCTCCCTCGCCGCGCGCGAGCTCGACCTCCGCGCCCTGCGCTCCAACCTTCGGCGGACGCAGTTGCGGGGCGAGCTCGATCTGCGCCTGGCGCCCGAGAAGCAATCGGTGCGCGGCGCACTCGCGCAGGAAGACATCTCCGTCGCAGCCCACGTCGAGCGCGCGGGCGACCTGATCGAGGTGCGCGAGCTGCATGCGCGCGCCGCGGGCGGTGAAGCGCGCGGCACGGGCCGCATCCGCCTCGGCAAGCGCGTTGCGGTGCAGGCCAACCTGCGCGTCGAGCGTTTCGATCCCGCCGCGTTCGGCGATTTCCCGCGCGGCGAGATCCACGGCCGCCTTGAGGCCGACGGCCTGCTTGGCGAAGCGCCGCGGGCGGACGCCCGCTGGACGATCGAGCGCAGCACGCTCGCCGGCCGGGCGCTCGAGTCTCGCGGCCGGGCCCGGTTCACGGCCGGTCGCGTCACGCAAGCGCAGGCCGACGCGCGGTATGGGCCCGTCCGGCTGAGCGCGCGCGGAGCCTTCGGCGCCAACGGGGACGCGCTCAACCTCAGCGTCGCCGTCGATCGTCTGCAGGATGTCGATCCCAGGTTGCGCGGACGGCTGCGCGCGGAAGGCACGCTGACCGGCACCTGGGCGGACCCGGCGCTGCAGGCCAACGCAAACGTGCCGGATCTGCGGCTGCCGGGCGACGACAAGGCGCGCGCGGCGAGCGCAACGTTCGAGGGGACGATGCGGCGCCACGAAGCCGCCTTGCGGCTCGAAGCCCCCGGCTCCAGATTCCACGCGCGCCTCGCCGGGTCCTGGCACGGCGAGCGCGGCTGGCAGGGGGAGATCGCGGCGCTCGAGAACGCGGGTACGTATCCGCTGCGCCTGCTCGCGCCCGCGCCCCTCGCGCTGGCGCGCGACCGCGTCGAGCTCGGCAAGCTCGAAGCGCAGATCGCCGCGGGCAGGATGCTCGTGCACGAAGCTCGCTGGTCGCCGGGCCGCATCGCGACGCGCGGCGAAGTGCGCGGACTCCCGCTCGCGTGGCTCGCGCTCGCCGCCGGCGAGGCCGAGCACCTGCGCTCGTCGATGCTGCTCGATGGCGACTGGCAGCTCGAGGCGCGGGAAGTGCCGGTCGGCACCGTGCGGCTGCGCCGTGCGAGCGGCGACCTCGCGCTGCGCGCCGAAGG
>DASPGF010000025.1:0-2055 GCA_035620755.1 Myxococcota bacterium | reverse complement strand
CACGGCGGGCGGCGCGCGCGCGACCCGGTGCGGTGTCGGAGCACGGCGGTGCGCGCGCCGCGAGCGAGCGCGACGGAGCCGCGCGCGACAGCGACTGCGGCGCGTGGGTACACGTGAACGACGTCGCGGGCTTCATCGGGCCCGAGGTCTTCCGCACGCGCGAGCAGCTCGTGCGCTGCTGCCTCGAGGACATCGCGATGGGAAAGCTTCATGGGCTCTGCATCGGGCTCGACGTCTGCTCGACGCTGCACATGGACGTCTCGCTCGACGACCTCGACTGGTGTCTCGATCGCATCCTGCCCGCGAATCCCGCCTATCTGATGGCGCTGCCGACGAAGATCGATCCGATGCTCGGCTACCTCACGACCGCATTCCAGGATCACGTGCGCTTGCGCGAGGCCTTCGGCTACCGGGTCGACGACGCGATCTGGGCGTTCTTCCAGCAGCTCGGCGTGGTCGACGCGAACGGCCGTGCGACGGATCACTTCGGAAACCCGCGCTGGATCTATCTGCAGTACCGGCGCCGCAAGGGCGACGCGCGCAGCGACGCGCACATCCTCGAGGAAGGCGCGCAGCAGCTCGAGGCGGTTCGCGCGCGCGGGCTGTTCATCGCGGAGGGACACGGTGCGCGCACCTGGGAGCTGCGCGACTCGCTGCAGCGCGAAGTCCGACGCGTCTACGACGACGCGAAGCTCAGCATCTGGGCCGAGCTTACGCGCGAGTTCATCGCGGCGATCCCCGACGCGCTCGAGCTCGCGACGCTCTCGGCGGACCGCGTCGACTACGTGCTGCACCCCGCAACCGGCGAGCAGCTCGACGGCACGTCGCTTGCGGCGCTGCAGCGGCTGCGCGCGCAGCAGGCGGGGCGGATCGAGGTGCAGATCGCGATCTCGGACGGCCTCAACGCGCTCGCGATCATGCACGACGGCCATCTCGCGCCGTTCCTCGAGGCGCTGCGCGCGGCGCTCGACGGAATGCGGCTCGCCGTCGCGCGAGAGCATCTCGTGATCGAGTCGGGTCGCGTGCGCGTCGGCTACCGGATCGGCGAGGCCCTGTTCGCGGGCCTCGAGGGGCCGCGCGCGATCCTTCACGCGATCGGCGAACGGCCCGGCAGCGGCCACCGCACGTTCTCGACCTACATCACCGCGCTGCCCGGCGACGCCTGGGGCAAGCCCGGGAGCGCCGATCACAACCGGACGAAGGTCGTCTCGGGCATCGCGGCGACGGCGCTTCCGCCCGCGAGCGCCGCGCGGGAGGTCGCGCGCCTGCTCGGCGAGCTGGTCGCGACGGACCCGTGAAGTGCGCTGGAGCTTTCCGAGTCGCGGCGCGCCCTGGGATCGGCACACCGCGGCGATTGGCGTGCTGCGTCTCGAGTTCGCACCCGAGCCCGCGGGCTGGCTCGCGCTCGCCGCGGGGCTCACAATGCTCGCGATCTTCCGCTGCTCGCAACGCGCCGGTCGCGGCGCGTCGGCGGGGTGTAACCGAATCGCAGCGCCGCTTGAAAGGCCGCGCCATCAATCCCGCGGATCGCTCGAGATGACGGTCTGGATCCGGTCGCAGCCGTCGAAGGCCGTGCCGTCGAGCAGCCGGCCGCGGATGCACGCTTCGGTGTCGCCGAGCTCGAGGCCGAGCGCGGAGATCCGGAAGCGCCTCACGAGATCCGTGCGCGCGTCGCCATCCACGTCCAACAGGTCGCGATCGAGGATCCGTTTGCGGTCCGAATTCGGAAGCGGCGGCGCACCGTTCGGTCCGAACTGCAGCGTCGATAGGTCGATCTCGCTTACGTCGAGCTCGTCCGAGCCGCAAATCGCGACGCGCACCACGCCTCGCGCCGCGAGGTCGATCCGGTTGGTGGCGCGGCGCGGCTTCACGTCGACCTCTACGAGCTCGTCGGTGACGAGCTCGTAGACGTAGGCCGCGGGGATGTCGCTGAAGCCGTCGTTCGTGGCGCCGCTCACGGCCATCGAGCCTGCGAGCGCGAGCGACCCGCCGAACTCGTCTCCGGCCTCGCCATCGGATGCGATCAGGTTCTGCGTCTCGACCCAGCGCGTCCCG
>DASPGF010000024.1:0-5687 GCA_035620755.1 Myxococcota bacterium | reverse complement strand
CGATCATCGAGCTCGTCGACTCGGAAGCGACGCGCGGCGCCCGCGCGGCGACCGGCCGCAAGGCGGGCGCGAAGCCGGATGCGAAGGCCGCCGAGGCGGGCTCGATGCGCGCCGCGAAGAAGGGCAGCGCGAAGTCCAAGGGCGACGCGGCGCCCGCGAAGTCCGCGCCCGCGAAGAAGGCCGCGGCCAAATCCGGTGCGAAGCGCGCCGCCAAGTCACAGGCTGCGACCGCGAAGGGCGCGGCCACCAAGAAGAAGGCGATTCGCAAGAAGAAGACCGACTGATGCCCCGCCGGGCCGGCGCCTGGCTGCTCGGTGCGGGCGTCGCGGCGGCGGCGCTGTTCGCGCTGCTCTCCGGATCGGTCCCGTCCGCGCCCGTCGGCCGCGGCACCCGCGCGCCCGCGTTCGCGCTGCCGAGCGCAATCGACGGCAGCGTGCTCAACAGCGACGAGCTGCGCGGCAAGCTCGTGCTGCTCAACTTCTGGGCGACCTGGTGCAAGCCCTGCGAGGACGAGATGCCCGCGATGGAGCGGCTCTACCGCGCGCTCGCGCCGAGCGACTTCGAGCTCGTCGCGATCTCGGTCGACGACGATGCCGCGATCGTCAGCGAGTTCGCGCAGCGCCTCGGGCTGAGCTTTCCGATCCTGATCGACTCGCCGAAGCAGGTCGCGCGCGCCTACCAGACGTTCCGCTTCCCCGAATCGCTGCTGATCGGGCGCGACGGCGTGATCCTCGAGCGTTACGTCGGTCCCAAAGAGTGGGACGCCGACGCCTACCGCGCCCAGCTCCAGCGCCTGCTCGCCGAGTCCTCCGCGGGCTGATCGCGCCGTGAGCTGGCGCGAGCGGAGCCGGAACGGGGAAGCAGTTCGCTCCAACCCCATGTCGCTCACCCCTCGCCCCCTCCCGGCCCCGCTCCGCAGTCGAGTCAGTGGCGGGTCTCGCGTGCGCGAATCGAGCGCCCGGCGGGTTCAACCTTCAGCGGCACGCACGAATATCGAAGCGCGAATTGCGGCTGATCGAGACGCGGGGGGTTGCGGAAGGGTCAGCACGCGGCGGCTGATCTCAGCCCGCGCATCGTCGTTGCTTTTTCGCGGTAATGCGGCGGGTCGCTATGTTGGGCGGCCATGGCGCGGGTCAACGAGCACTACGGCAAGCTGCAGGCGGGCTACCTGTTCCCGGAGATCGCGCGGCGCGTGCGCGCGTTCGCGGCCGAGAGCCCGCGCGCGAAGCTGATCCGGCTCGGCATCGGCGACGTCACGCTGCCGCTCGCGCCCGCGATCGTCGAGGCGCTGCGCGCGGCCGCGTCGGAGATGGGAAGCGCGGCGGGCGTGCACGGGTACGGGCCCGAGAACGGCTACGACTTCCTGCTCGCGGCGATCCGCGAGCACGACTACGCGGCGCGCGGCATCGAGGTCGACGAGGACGAGATCTTCGTCTCGGACGGCAGCAAGCAGGACAGCGCGAACCTCCAGGAGATCTTCGGCGGCGACTGCCGCATCGCGGTCACCGATCCGAGCTACCCCGTCTACGTCGACGCGAACGTGATGGCCGGGCGCACGGGCGGCGCCAGGCCGAGCGGCGGCTACGAGGGCATCCTCTACCTCGCGGCGACGCCCGAAAACGGCTTCGCGCCGCTGCCGCCCTCGCAGCGCGTCGACCTCGCCTACCTGTGCTCGCCGAACAACCCGACCGGCGCGGTCGCGCCGCGCGAGAACCTGCGCGCCTGGGTCGACTGGGCGCGCCGCTCCGATGCGGTGCTGATCTTCGACGCCGCCTACGACGCGTTCATCCTGGACGACGGGCTTCCGCACTCGATCTACGAGATCGACGGCGCGCGCGAGTGCGCGATCGAGCTGCGCAGCTACTCGAAGCGCGCGGGCTTCACGGGCCTGCGCTGCGCGTACACCGTGGTGCCGCGCGCGCTCGAGGGCACGACATCCGACGGCAAGCGCGTGGCGCTGCGCGAGCTGTGGGCGCGGCGCCAGAGCACGAAGTTCAACAGCGTGCCCTATCTCGTGCAGCGCGCGGCGGCCGCGGTCCACTCGCCCGAAGGCCGCAAGCAGACGCGCGAGCAGGTCGCCTACTACATGCGCAACGCCGCGCTGCTGCGCGAGGGCTTGCAGGCCGCGGGCTTCTGCGTGTTCGGCGGCGAGCACGCGCCCTATCTGTGGATGCAGACGCCGCGCGGCCTGTCGTCGTGGCAGTGCTTCGGCGAGCTGCTCGAGAAGGCGCACGTCGTCACGACGCCGGGTGCGGGCTTCGGCGCCGCGGGCGAGGGCTACATCCGGCTCACTGCGTTCAACTCGCGCGAGAGTGTCGAAGAGGCGCTCGCGCGCATCCAGCGCGCGTACGCTGCATGAGCGCTGCAGCGCTCGAACGCGCGCTCACGCGCGGGGCCTCGCGCGCGCACAGGGGGAGATGGCGATGGGCACGATCGACGAGCGGGTAGACGCGCCGAGCGCGAGAAGGACGGCGAGGAAGATCGGAATGGGCAAGAAGGATCCCGAGAGCGGCCCCGTCGGCGCGCAAGTCGCCAAGCGCCTGTTCGAGCTGCGCACCGTGCTGATCCACGGCGAGGTCACGAGCCGCATGGCGCGCGACGTCACCGCGCAGCTGCTCGCGCTCGCAGGCGATTCCGATGACGACATCACCGTCTACATCCACTCGGAAGGCGGCCACCTCGAGGCCGGCGACTCGATCCACGACATGATTTCCTACGTCAAGCCGAGAATCAGGATGATCGGCACGGGCTGGGTGGCGAGCGCGGCCGTGCACATCTACCTCGCCGTCCCGAAGCAGGACCGCTACAGCCTGCCGAACACGCGCTTCCTGATCCACCAGCCGATGGGCGGCGCGGGCGGCGCCGCGACCGACATCCAGATCGAGGCCGAGGAGATCCTCAAGGCGCGCGACCGCCTCAACCGCCTGATCGCCGACAAGACCGGCCAGCCGCTCGAGCGCGTCGCCAACGACACCGACCGCAACCACTGGATGTCACCCGAAGAAGCGCGAAACTACGGAATCGTAGGTCGGATCATCTCATCGATCGCGGAGCTCTAGCGCGGCGTTCCGCCAAGTGCGGGCGGCGTGCGCGAGGACGGCGATCTCCTATGTTCCAAGGTCAGCTCCCCGGTCGTCCAATGGCAGGACAACAGACTTTGAATCTGTGAATCGTGGTTCGAATCCACGCCGGGGATCCAACTGCAGCGCGCGCGACCTCACGCATCGATGCAACCGATCTCCTCTTTCGCGAATGCTACGCGGCGAGACGCAGTGCTCGCGGCACTGCTCGAGATGGCCGTGTCGCTCAACGTACCGGTCGTGTTCGGGCTCGCAGCGCTGCTCGCGCTTGCTTCGCCACTCGCATGCGCGCACGGCGGCTGCGGCGAAGGTGACGGGTACCGCGCGGTCGGGTGCCGCGCGGCGGCTGCGCGGGAGCGGCTTTCGTTCGGCATGTCGCGCGAGGCGGCAATCGACGCGATCGGGCGCGCGGAAGTCGTGCCGCCGTGGCGGAATCGGCTCGGGCTCGGGCCTGCGATCATCCAGAATCCATTCGACGAGCTGAGCTTCACCTCGCCGCTCGGCGAGGAGTACGCCGTCGTCCGCTACTACATCGCGGCCTCGGGAAAGTCGCGCTGCCCGGTGGTGAGCGGCGAGCTGCGCCTCGAGCCGCTGATCTTCCTCGACGGGAAGCTCGTCGGCTGGGACTGGCCGTACCTCGCCGACGTGCTCGGGCGGCGGATCACCGCGAAGGAGACGCACTGGACTTTCGGCGCGTTCTGCGATCAGCCGCGGGGCGCTGCGCCGGATGCGCCGGACTCGAACGACGGACACTGACGTCGGCTCTCGACGCGGATCAAGCTCTCCCGCTCGTGCGCACGTCGGGCGCGCCGAGACGCGCGGCGTCCGCGGTGCGGTCGTCGAGCTGCTGCTGCGATTCGCGCTCCGCTGCGACGCGCGCGCGGTAGTGGAAGAGCTCGCGCTCGCGAGCGCGTGCGTCCCAGCCGAGTGTCGGCGCGACGAGCTCGCAGACGGTTTCCGCGGCCTTCAAGCCGCGGTCCTCGGTCTCGATCGAGATGCGCGTGCGGCGCGTGAGCAGGTCGTCGAGGTGCAGCGCGCCCTCGTGCGTCGCCGCGTAGAGCAGCTCGGCGCGCAGGTAGCCCGGAGCCCCCTCGAGCGGCGCGCCGAGATCGCGGCGCTGCGCGATCTGCTCGAGCAGGCCGTTCGCGAGCGATCCGTAGCGGTCGACGAGCCGCTCGACGCTCGCCTCGCGCAGCCCGAGCTCGCGTGCGCGCTGCGCGCAGCGCGCACGGCACTCCGGGTAGCCCTCCGCGCCGAGCAGCGGCAGGAGGTGCGTGCGGCACGCGCGCGCGCCGCCGCCGAGACTCTGCACCGCGGCGTCGACCGCGTCCCTCGCCATCACGCGATAGGTGGTGTACTTGCCGCCCGCCACGCTGATCAGCCCCGAGTCCGCGATCGAGACCGCGTGCTCGCGCGAGAGCGTGCTCGTCGAATCGCTCTCGCCGTAGAGCAGCGGCCGCAGCCCCGCGTACACGCCGACGATGTCGGCGTGCCCGAGCGGCTTCGCGAGCCACGCGTTGACGTGTGCGAGCAGGTAGTCGATGTCCGCGCGGCTCGCGGCCGGGTGGTCGAGGTCGAGATCCCAGCTCGTGTCGGTGGTGCCGATGATCCAGTGCTCGTACCAGGGGATCACGAACAGCACGCTCTTTTCGGTGCGCAGGATCAGCCCGCTGTGGGCCTCGATGCGCTGCCGCGAAACCAGCAGGTGGATGCCCTTGGAGGCGCGCACGCGCAGCTCGCCGCCGCCGCCCGCGAGCGCGCCCACGCGCTCGCTCCAGACGCCCGAGGCATTGATGACCTGGCGCGCGCGGATCTCGAGCTCGGCGCCGCTCTCGAGACAGCGCGCGCGAACCGCACGCACGCGGCCGCGCGCCATCTCGAAGCCGACCGCGCGCACGCTCGTCGCGAGCGCCGCGTCGTGCGCGGCGGCCGTGCGCGCGAGCGTGAGGGTGTGGCGCGCGTCGTCGACGCGCGCGTCGAAGTACTGGATTCCGCCCACGAGCGCATCGCCGCGCAGCGCCGGAAACGCGCGCAGCGTCGCGGCTCGCGACAGGTGCCGGTGTCGAGGCAGAACACGCCTGCCTGCGAGCGCGTCGTAGAGCGCGACCCCCGCGCCCACGTAGAGCCGCTCCCAGATCCGGTGGCGCAGCGGGAACAGGAACGGGATCGGCTGCACGAGGTGCGGACACAGCCGGGTGAGCAGGAGCGCCTGCTCGTGGCGCGCCTCTCGCACGAGCCCGAAGTGGAGCTGCTCGAGGTAGCGCAGTCCGCCGTGGATCAGCTTGCTCGAGCGGCTCGAGGTGCCCGACGAGTAGTCGCGCTGCTCGATCAGCGCGACCGAGAGGCCGCGCGAGCTCGCGTCGAGCGCCGCGCCGCAGCCCGTGACGCCGCCGCCGACGATCGCGACGTCGAATTCCTGCTCCACCATGCGGCGCAGCGCGCGCTGCCTCTGCTCGGGATTGAGCTGAGAAGCATCCATCCGGAGCCTAGGCTTCCGCGAAAGCGCGCCGCGCGCCAGCCCTCGCGGCGCGCGAGCCGGACCGCTTTGCTAGGCTCGACGGCGCCGCTCGCGAGCGCGCGCGCGCCGACGCGTGCCCGAGTCGCGCA
>DASPGF010000023.1:0-4478 GCA_035620755.1 Myxococcota bacterium | reverse complement strand
TCATCGGCCACTGCGCGTTGTTCACGGCGAGGCGGATCCGATGGCCATCCGGGAACGTCCACGACGTGAAGCGCAGCTCGATGTCGAAAGTGTAGGTGCGGCCCGGCTCGAGCGGCTCGGGGTGCTCGGCCGACTCGCGATGCGCTCCGTTGAACCCCGACCACGAGACGAGCGTCACCGTGCCGTCGGGCGCGACATCCGACACGCGCACGAACCAGCGCGCGAGCGGCGCGTCGGCCGACGCGTTGAGCCGCACGCGCGGCATGCCGAGGATCTCGAGCTCGCCTTCGAGCGGCGGCGTGTCGTAGACGAGGCTGAACGCGTCGATCGGCCGCTGGTCGCGGACGATCTCGCCCGACCAGAGGCCGTTCTCGACGCCGACGGTGGGCACGTAGCGCAGCGCGTGCGCGGCTCGCGCGGGCGCCGCGGCCGCGAGCGAGTGGTCGGGTTGCGGGTACAGGATCTGCTCGCGTGCGCGCGCGAGCGGCCAGCCTTCCTCGAAACGCCACTCGCCGGGCACCTGCTCGAGGCGCGGATCCGGCGGATGCCAGTCGCGCGCGAAGATCGCAAAGCGCGGCTCGTCCATGATTCCCGTGTCGCGCCCCTTGAGCCACTGATCGAACCAGCGCACGGCCTCGTGGCGCCACTCGATGAGCGGCTTCGGATAGCCGTCGTGGGGCCACGAGTGCGCCCACGGGCCGATGATCGCCTTCCGCGGCGCCTTCAGGCGCTCCACCATGCGCATCAGGCTGTCGGGGTACTGGTCGTACCAGCCGCCGACCACGTAGGTCGGGACCTCGATCGCGTCGTAGCGCTCGTTGAGCGAGCTGCGGTTCCAGAACGGCCCGTCGCGCTGCTGGCGCTTGAAGACGAGCAGCCAGGGCGTGGCTTCGAAGCGATTCCGGAGGTAGTCCTCGTCGATCTCGAAGTCCGGCGCGGGGGGAAGCGAGTTCTCGAGATCCTGCGCGATCTCGTAGGTGTCGACGCAGAGCTGGCCGTCGATGTAGTGGACGTCGTCCTGGAACAGATCGTCCGTCGACATCACGGAGAAGATCGCCTTGAGCGCGGGCGGGCGGCGCATCGCGAGGTGGATCGAGTTGAACCCGCCCCAGGAGATTCCGAACATCCCGACGGCGCCCGTCGAGAACGGCTGCTTCGAGAGCCAGTCGATCACCACCTCGGCATCGCGCTGCTCCTGCTCGGAGTACTCGTGCTCGACGAGCCGGCCTTCGCTGCCGCCGGTGCCGCGGATGTCGACGCGCGCGACCGCGTAGCCGCGCCGAACGAAGTAGGAATAGAGCGCGTGGTTGCTGCCGCGGTCCTCGGTCTTGCGGTACGGCAGGTATTCGAGCAGCACGGGAAAGCGCTCGCCCGCGCTCCCGCCCTGCGGCACGAACAGGTCCGCGGCGAGCCGCGGGCCGTCGGGCATCGGGATCCACGCCTCGTGGAGCGACATCTCGTAGATCGCAGGCGAAGCGTCCTCGGCTGCCGTGGATCGCTGCGCGAGCCACGGGACGATGCAGCACAGGAGCGCCGTGACCGCGAAGCCTCGGGAATCGAACATCGCAACTCTCCTCTCCTGACGCCGACTCGCGACGAGCGCACGCCCCGGTGCGGCGAGCGCATGCGGCATTCCTGGAATGGGTCGCTGACGGGCCGCTAGCGCAGGAGGCACTCCTCGAACGGATAGCGGGACAGGCGCTCGACGCCCGTGTCCGTGATCCGCACCATGTCCTCGAGCTTCACGCCCTCGCGGCCATTCGCGGCGCCGATGTAGGACTCGACGCTGAGCACCATGTTGGGCTCGATCACGCCGTCGTAGCCGTAGCGCGCCCAGTCTTCGGGGTACACGATGCTCGGCCACTCGTCGGCGAGGCCCACGCCGTGCGCCATGCAGCCGTAGCGGCTGCCGCGAAACTCTCGCGGAATCGGCCAGGCCGCGTCCGACAGCTGCTTGAACGTGATGCCGGACCTGAGCAGGTCGATGTCGTGCTGAACCTGCTCGTAGGCGTGCGAGTAGAGCCGCCGCTGCTCGTCGGTCGGCCGGTTTCCGCACACCCAGGCGCGCGAGATGTCCGCGCAGTAGCCGTAGGGTCCGATCAGGTCGGTGTCGAAGCTGACCAGATCTCCCGCCTCGATCGCGCGCATCGAGCACTCCTGGAACCACGGGTTCGTGCGCGGGCCCGATGCGAGCAGGCGCGTCTCGATCCACTCGCCGCCGCGCGCGATGTTGGTCTGGTGCAGCAGCGACCACAGCTCGTTCTCGGTGATTCCAGGCCGCAGCGCGCGCTGCATCGCCGCCATGCCGCTCTCGCAGACGTCGATAGCGGTCTTCATCAGCGCCACTTCGCCGTCGGATTTGATCGAGCGCGCGATCTCCGTCACCTCCTGGCCATCGAAGATCTCGAGCCCGTACGAGCGCAGCGCGTCGATCCCGAGGTGGGAAAGCCGATCCACGGCGAGCCGGCGGTTTCGACCCGCGTGTCGGCTCACGAGGTCGTGGATCTGCGCCGCGAACTCGGCCGCCCACTGCTTCGACTTCGGCCCCGCATTGAAGAAGTAGAACCAATCCACCACGCGGTACTCGTCGATCGTGGGAAGCCCCTCGACGAGATGGGGATGCCGCGCGTAGTCGAACAGCACGACCGGCCCGTCGCTCATCACGAGCGCGCAGCGCGTCTCGTAGTGGGTGCACCAGAGCTGCATGTTCGTCGAATCGGTCGCGTAGCGCGTCGCGATCGGGTCGAAGAGAAGCGCGCCCGCGTAGTCTCGCAGCCGCAGCTGCTCGCGCACGCGACCGAGGCGATACCGTCGCACCGCGTCGAGGTCGGTGGGTGCGGGCGCGTACTCCATCGCGCCGTGTTGCGCGCACGGACGCGCCTCCTGAGGCGCAGCTCGCTGGGCGCTCGAAGTCATTCGCTCGCGGCGCTCCTGAATTTTCGATGCACGGCGTCTCCGGGCCGCGACATCATACCTCCCGGCCCGTCCCCGCGCGGCTCAAGCCGCCGCGGCGATCCGCCGACCTCTTCCCGCCGGGAGGGCCTTCGCATGAAGTCGATCCTGAAGTCGCTCGCGGGTCTCGCGCTCGTCCTCGCCTGGTGGACCCTTCGCGGAGCGGGCGACGACCCGAGCCAGGAGAGCGCGGACAGCATCCCCACGACGGTTTGGGCGGGCGGCGGCGGCCAGCTCGCGATCGAGGCCGACACGACCACCGCGGCGCAGATGCGCGTGAGCTTCTCCGAGAATGGCGAGACTGGGGACGAGCGATCCCTGAGCTCCTGGGAGGACATCGCCGCGGGTCACCACAGCTGGCTCATCGACGTGCCGAAGGGCGTGAGCGGCTACGTCGATCTCGGCGCGGTGGAGCCGCAGCCCGGCGACAAGCTCCACTGGACGCTGAGCGTCGACGGCCGCATGGTCGACGAGCAGGCGCAGACGCTCGACGCGCCGCTCGAGGACGGCTGGGCGTTCGGGATTCAAGCCTACTTCGACGACTACGCGTCGGGGCAGCTCGGCGACGGCTGAGGCCGCTGCGCAGACGGCTGAGGCTGCTCTTCAGTTCGGCAGCAGCGTCATCCGGTCGGTGTCCTTGCCGTCCTGCGACACCGACTTGTACTTCTCGACCGTGTTCACGACGCCCCTGCAGCCCGAGGCGTCGCACGAGAGACTGCCGTCGGAGCTGTTCGTCGGCACGCCGCTGCTGTCCGTGACCACGATCGTCACTGCGGTGCCGCGGCAGATCGGGATGCGGTGCGCGTCGGCCCCGATCGCGGTCGGATTCACGATGTTGCCCGTGATGCAGTGGCTCAGCGTCGCGTTGTTCGACGCGCTCTCTCCCTTGCCGATCGTGCAGGCCCTGTATGCCGGCCAGAGCTCTGCGCAGCTGCGCGCGGGCGCTGCGTCGGCGGTCGAAGCCGAGGCTTCCGGCTCGCGCGCATGAGCCGAAGACGCCGCGACGATCGCAAGGCCCGCGCAAGCGGACACAATCAAGGCCCTCGAAGACACGTGGCTCCTCCATGCAGATGCACCGCATCGTACGCCCGACGCCGACGGCGGGTCAATCGCAATTCGCTAGCGTGTCGTCGGGGCCGCCCCGGTCCACCCGTTCCGCTCGCTGCGCTCGTCGCGCTCGACTCGCCCCTTTCGCCGCGGAGCCGCGATGTCCGAGCTCTCCTGGCAGTTTGGCCGCGCTGCGCTGCTCGCTCTGGGCGGGCTCGGCGCGCTCGGCGCCGTCGCCATCTGGTTCATGACCGCGATGCCGGGCCGATCCTACCAGGGCCCACCCGCGACGAGCCCCGCGCACGCGCGGCTCGCGGACTCGCTGCGCGCGCACGTCGTTGCGCTCGCGGCGACCCTCGGCGAGCGCAATCTCGAGCGGCACGCCGAGCTCGAGCGCGCGGCGAGCTACGTCGCGGCCGCGCTCGCGCCGCTCGGCTGCTCGGTCGAGCGCCAGCGCTTCGAGGCGCGCGGGCAGTCCG
>DASPGF010000022.1:0-2924 GCA_035620755.1 Myxococcota bacterium | reverse complement strand
TGCCGCCGCGCCTCACCGAGCCGCGCCAGCCACCCGGACCTCGCATGCCACTCGAGCCGATCGAATCCGACATTCCGCCTCCTCGTGCGATTCGGGCACCCGACTCCGACTCGGCGCGACGCGTGTGCGGCCCCGACCCGGCGCGCCGAGCGCCGTATTCTCGTCCGGGATCGCAACGACCGCTAGCGGGCGGCGCGAGCGGGCCGCAGCAGACGGCGTGCCGGATGCGCCAGCGGAGCGGCGCGGGCGAAGCTGCCTCCGAGGTGGGAAACTACGCGCAGCCATGCTCGTGCTCTACGTCGAAGACGACCCCATCGCCCGCGAGTTCATCCAGAGGGGCGTCGAGAAGGCCGGCATCGCGGTGGAGGTGGCCGCGGATGTCGCGCGCGGGACCGCGCTCGCGAGCTCGCGGGTGTACGACGTGCTGATCCTCGACGTCATGCTGGGCGACGGCGACGGCTTCGCGCTGCTGCAGGATCTGCGGCTCTCGGGCATCCAGACACCCGCGCTGTTCCTGTCCGCTCGCACGGCGGTCGCCGACCGGGTGCGCGGCCTCGAGGCCGGCGCTGACGACTACCTGCCCAAGCCATTCGCGCTCGCCGAGCTCGTCGCGCGGGTCCACGCGCTCGCGCGCCGCCGCTGGGAGGTGCCCGCCGGCGGAAGGGTGCGCGTCGCGGATCTCGAGCTGGACGTCGCCGCGCGGCGCGTCACGCGCGCGCGGCGCGCGATCGACCTCTCGCCGCGCCAGTTCGCGCTGCTCGAGTACCTGCTGCGCAACTGCGGCCACGCCGTCTCGCGGTCGATGCTGACCGAGAACGTCTGGGGGCACGGCTTCGAGAGCCGCTCGAACGCGATCGACGTGCAGATCAACTACCTCAGGCAGAAGGTGGATCGCGATTTCGAGCCGAAGTTGATCCATACACTGAAGGGTTTCGGTTACATCCTCGAGGATCGCTCGGCGGGCGCGGATCCGCCGCGGCGAGCTTGAGCCGTGCAGCGATCGCCCTCCATCGGCATGCGCTGGGCGCTCCGCAACGCGCTCGTGTTTGCCATCGTGCTGTTCTGCATCGCCACCTTCGCGCATTTCGAGGTGCGGCGCCGCGTGACCAAGGACGCACAGCTGCTGCTCGAGCTCGAGGTTCGCGAGCTCGTGGAGGAGCTGGGCACGGGCGCACTCAGCGCGAGCGAGATCGCCGAGGAGGTCGATCCGGAGATTGCGGCGGCTCCCGATCCGAACCTCGAGCTCGGCGTCCAGGTGTTCGACGACCGCGGCGAGCGCATCTACACGCGAGGGCGGCTCGCGTCGCTCGACGTCGGCGTGCCGCGCGAGCTCGCCGCGGCCGGCTCCGCGTCGGTGTTCTCGGTCATCGAGATCCCGCACGGCGCCCCCTACTGGGTCGTCTCCGCGAAGAGCAAGGTCGGCTACGTCCAGGTGGGCGTGTCCAGCCGCCACTTCGTGGAGAGCGCGGGGCAGCTCGGCCAGATCCTCGTCGCGTCGGCACCGGTGCTCGCGCTGCTCGCGGGCGCGATCGGCTGGTGGACCGCCCGCAACAGCCTCGGCCCGATCCGCGCGATGGTGCGCGCGACGCGGCGGATCGGATTCGCTCGGCTCTCCGCGGCGCGCATTCCGACCTCGGGCAACGGCGACGAGCTCGATCTTCTCGCCGCGACGCTCAACGACGCGTTCGCACGCGTCGAGGAGGGCGCGAGCAAGCTGCGCCAGTTCACGGCCGACGCCGCCCACGAGCTGCGCACACCGCTCACTCGACTCTCGAGCCGGCTCGAGCTCACGCTCGGCGATGCCGCGGCCTCCCGCGAAGATCTGTGGGTTTCCCTCCATCAGACGCTCGAGGAGCTGCGCGCGCTCTCCGACGCACTGACCGCCACGCTGCTGCTCGCGGAGTCCGACGCGGGCCTGCGACCCGATCAGCGCGAGCCCGTCGCACTCCGCGGGCTGCTGCAGGATCTCGTCGACTTCTACGAGCCGATGGCGAGCGAGCAGAGCGTGAAGCTTCGATTCGACGCGGCGGCAGAGGTGGAGGTGGCGGGCATGGCGGCGTGGCTGAGACAGGCCTTCGGGAATCTGCTCCGCAACGCGCTCGCGCATGCGCGAGCGACGGTCGCGGTGCGAATGAAGGCGCCGCGCAATGGAAACGTCGAGGTGGAGATCGAGGATGACGGCCGCGGCATCGCCCCGGATGAGACACCGCGCGTGTTCGATCGTTTCTACCGCGCGCGGGGGGAATCCAGAGGCTCCGGCAGCGGGCTGGGGCTCGCGATCGCGCTGCAGATCGTCAAGGCGCATGGCGGCGGCATCGCGGTCGAGAGCCGTCTCGATGAGGGGACGATCTTCCGGCTGACACTTCCGTGCGCGGATTCCGCCTGAGCTGGCGGGAGCGGCTCCACTAATCCATCGCTAATCCAGCCTGCACCACCCTCGCCGCCGGGGGGAAGCACCGCAGCGCAGCCGGCCCGCGGCCGAGAGTGCGAGCTTCGTCGCGCTCGCAATCCGTGCGGACCCGAGCCGCGGCTCATCCGATCCCAGACGCTTCGCCGTCCGGAGCAGCTGTGTCTCCGCCGACGGGCTCCCCTCATCGGAGTTAGGAGTGCCCGTCGAGCGCTGAGGAGACCCGGGATGAGAGCGAGATGGCGTGAGGTCGGCGCGGCGCTGGCGGCGCCGAAGTGGATTTCCGGCCCGAGGCAGGATCCGTTCGCATTCGTCGCGAGGCTGCGCGAGCGGGAGCCGGTGTTCCGGATTCCGCTGATCGGCGCCTGGCTCGTCACGCGTCACGAGGACGTGCGCGCGCTGTTCGCCGATCCGCGGCTCACCGCGGACCCTCGCGCGTACGAGCGCTACCGCGCGCCGCGCGGGCCCGCCGCGCGCTGGCTCGGCGAGATGCCCTTCCGCTCAACGCCCGCCGACC
>DASPGF010000021.1:0-2258 GCA_035620755.1 Myxococcota bacterium | reverse complement strand
CAGGCTCGGCTCGCCGGGCCACGCGGTCGGTGCGGGGGGATCCGCGAGCAGCTCGTCGCGGTCCCAGCGCGGGGTCGGGCCTTCGACGCGCAGCCAGCCCTCGCGCCCGAGCGGAAGCAGGCTCGCGACACCCGATTCGATCGCATCGGTGGCGGCCTCGGCGCACGCGTCGATCGAGACGACCGCCGAGGCAATCAGGTCGACCGCAGCCGCGTCCCCCGCGTTCCCGAGCACGCGCAAACGGATCAGGTTCGTGCCCGCGATCGGCTGCGCGGGGTCGCCCACGCGAATCACGCGCGCGGCCATCGCGTCCGGCAGGGCGCGCCGCGGCCCGCGCCAATGCACGCTGACCCGTCGATGGCTCGCGTCGGGGCCCTTCAGCAGCTCGGGGAGCGGGCCCTCGCGAATCGCGTCGCGTAGCGCGGGCAGCGGCGCGTTGACGAGCAGCGCGCGACCCGCACAGACCTCGGGCGCGCGCTCGAGCTGGACGGCGGGCTGGTTTCCCGCCGACACGAGGCGGAACGCGCCGCGCAGCTCGCGAAACTCGCCGTAGAGCGAGCGGATCCGCTGTTCGAACAGCTCGCGGAGCCAGCGCGGGCTGCCCTCGATCTCGGCGGCGCCGCCGAGCGCGCCGCCGAGCAGATGGGTGCGGATCGGCGCGGGTGGCGGGGTCTCCGCGAAGTCCGAGAGCGCGCGCAGCTGCGCGGCGCAGAACGCGGCGAGCGGGCCCGCGCCGCCGCTCGCGCGCTCGAGCGGGTCCGCCGCGTCGCTGCCCGCGTGCGCGCGCGCTTCGCCGCGCGCGGCCGACATCGCGACCACCTTCGCAAGCCGCGGTAGGCGCCGGGCACTCGCTCGCGCGTCCGAGCCGAGGAGCGCGCGCTGCTGGTCCTCCGCGCCGCGTCGCAGCGAGGCGACGAGCTCGCGCGCGGCTGCCTCGGGCGCGAGCTGCCACGCGTCGAGCTCCTCGACGGTCCACTCGGCGTCGCCGACGTCGACGCGCGCTCGCGGCAGCGCCACCTGGTAGGTCGGGAATTCCGCGCGAATGCGCCGGCGATCGATCAGCGGGATGCCGAGCGCCTTGAGGCAGGAGCCGAGCACGCCGTTGCTGCCCGTTCCGGTCATCAAGAACGGCTCGCGCAGGCCCGGGAAGCGCGCGGCGGCCGCGTCTTCCTCGAGGATCAGCACGCGCAGGCCGCGCATGCCGAGGCGAATCGCGGCGACCAGGCCGGGCAACGCGCTGCCGAGGATCACCGCGTCCCAGCGCCGCACGCGGCTCGCGCTTCGGATCGGCGGCAGTCCTCGCATCAGGCTCCGGAGGCGGCCTGCGGGGTGAAGACGAGTGCGGGCGCGTCGGGCGCTCGGCGCTCGACGGTCCCGATCCGATAGGCGCGCTCGCCGAGGCCCGAGAGCCGGTCGACGATCTCTTCGGCCTGCTCGGGCATCACGACGGCGATCATGCCGATGCCGCAGTTGAAGACGCGCAGCATCTCTTCGTCGCTCACACCGCCGACCCGTTGCAGCAGGTCGAAGATCGGTGGTCGCGGCCACGACTTCGGATCGATCTGCGCCTGCACGCCCTTGGGCAGCACACGCGGCAGATTTCCCTCGAAGCCTCCCCCCGTGATGTGCGCGATGCCCTTGACGTTGAAGTCGCGCACCAGGTTGAGGATCGGCTTGACGTAGATCCGCGTCGGCGTCATCAACGCGGCCGCGAGCGAGGTGTTGAGCTCGGGGTTCTCGGCGCGCATCTCGAGGTGGCCCTTCTTGATTCCCGCCTGGACGATTCGCCGGACCAGTGAGAAGCCATTGCTGTGGAGCCCGCTCGAGCCGAGACCGAGCAGCACGTCGCCATGGCTCACCCCCGAGCCGTCGACGATCTGCTCGCGTTCGACGACGCCGACGCCGAAGCCGACGAGCTCCAATTCGCCCTCGGCGTAGACCCCGGGCATGGTCGCGGTCTCGCCGCCGAGCAGCGCGCAGCCCGCGCGCCGACAGCCCTCGACCATCCCGCGCAGCGCCGCCTTTGCGACCTCCTTATCGAGCCGCTTCATCGCGAGGTAGTCGAGAAAAACGATCGGCTCCGCGCCCTGCACCACGAGGTCGTTGACGACCATCGCCACGCAGTCGATGCCCACCGTGTCGTACCGGTTGAGCTCGGCCGCGAGCTTGAGCTTGGTTCCGACTCCGTCGGCGCTCGCGACGAAGACGGGATCCTTGTAGCGATCGGGAGCCTTGAACAGCCCCGCGAAGCCGCCGAT
>DASPGF010000020.1:0-8223 GCA_035620755.1 Myxococcota bacterium | reverse complement strand
ATCCGGCTCGCGCTACCCGCGGCCGAAAGCAGTGGTCACGGCTCGAGATAGAAGAACCGCGCGCTCACGTAGGCGCTCCAGAGAGCCAAGAGACACAGCCCCTCGCGGCGGACGATCCGCTGATCGGGCGTCCTCGAAACGAGAAACAGCAGCAGCGAGAGAGCCGCGGTCGCCGCGAGATCCAGATGTCCGCCCGCGGGAATCGGCATCGGCCGAATCGCTGCCGTGACTCCCGTGACGAGGAGCGTGTTGAAGATGTTGGAGCCGACGATTCCCCCCACCGCGATGGCCAGGTTGTTGCGCCAGATCGCGACGAGGCTGGCGACCAGCTCCGGGATGCTGGTGCCGACCGCAACCAGCGTGAGCCCCACGGCCACTTCCGGTACACCGAGCGCGCGCGCGACATCGACCGCGCTGTCGACGACGAGGCTCGCGCCGTAGATCAAGCCAGAGAGACCGAGCGCGAGCAGCCCGAGGCTCTTCAGCACGCCGAATGCTTCCTCGCCCGGCTGATCGCCGGCCGCCGAGGCTCCAGCCTCGGCCATCTCCTTGGCCAGCGCGCGGCTCGCGCGGTGGTCATTGCGCTGGCGAGCCAGATCACCGAGCGTGTAGTAGAGAAAGACGAAGAAGAACAGCAGCAACACCACACCGTCGCTTCGCGCGAAGGCGTCGGTCGACTCACCGAGGAAGACGTCGAATGCCGTGGCGATCGCAGCCGCGAGCGCGAGCAGCATCATCGGGAGCTCGCGACGGGCCACCACGTGATCGATCGCGAGCGGTCGCAAGGTCGCCGCGAGCCCGATGATCAGACCGATATTCGCCATGTTCGAGCCGAAGATGTTGCCGAATGCGAGCGTGCTCGAGCCCTCGAGCGCCGCCTCGACACTCACCGCGAGCTCGGGCGTGCTGGTGCCGAACGCGACCACCGTCAGTCCCACCAGCAGCGGCGAGATCCCGGCGGATCGCGCGAGCGACGCCGCACCCTTGACGAGGAATTCGCCGCCCCCGACGAGCATGGCGATTCCCACCGTGCCGAGCGCGAGCTCGATCAACATCCTCAGATCGCCTCTCGTTGAACGTGGAATCGCACCACTTCCAGCCCATTCCGAAATCCGAGATGCGGACGGACTCATCGAGCGCCGGATCGCGCCGCCCAGCGTAGAGCATTGCTCGAGATGACACCGCCGCACGAGCGCCCGCGGCAGTTTGCGCGAGGAAACTGAGTTAGCTTTCGATGGGATTTGCAGGCTTGCGGCTGGGCCGCGGCAGCGGGCCTGCCGCATCGGGAGATTCGATGGCGCACGTATGCGCTCGGGGTGCGTGGGCCGGATCGATTGCGAATGCGCGGGTCAGATCGATTGCGAGCGCGCGGCTCGGATCGATCGCGAACGCGCGGCTCGGATCGATCGCGATCGCGCTGCTCGGAGTCGCGCTCGCCGGTTCGGCGCCGATCGCTGCGGCCGACCCGATCGCTGCGAATGGATCGATCGTGTCCGTCGGGATGCACGGTCGCATCGTCGATCTGAGCCACGCGTTCGATGCCGAGACGATCTTCTGGCCTACCGAAGCGGGCTTCGAGCTCGAGCGCGGCGCCGAGGGGTACACCGAGGCGGGCTACTACTACGCGTCCAATCGCTTCCGCAGCGCCGAGCACGGCGGCACCCACCTCGACGCGCCGATTCACTTCTTCGAAGGGCGCTGGCGGGTCGACGAGATTCCGCTCGACCGGCTGGTCGGTGCCGCGGTGATGGTCGACGTGTCGGACCGTTGCGCGCGGGATCGCGACTACCGCGTCGCGATCGAGGACTTCGAGGCCTGGGAGGCGCGGAACGGGCGCATTCCCGATGGCTCGATCGTGCTGCTGCGCACGGGCTTCGGTCGCTTCTGGCCGGACCGTCGGGCGTACCTCGGAACGGCCGAGCGCGGCGAGGCCGCCGTCGCGAAGCTGCACTTTCCGGGCCTGCACGCGGATGCCGCGCGCTGGCTGATCGCGCAGCGGCGGATTCGCGCGGTGGGCCTCGACACGGCGAGCGTCGATCACGGGCCCTCGACGCAGTTCGAGACGCATCGCGCGCTGTTCGAGTCGAATGTGCCTGCGTTCGAGAACCTCGCGAGCCTCGAGCAGCTTCCCGCGACGGGCTTCTCGGTCGTCGCGCTGCCGATGAAGATCCGCGGAGGATCCGGCGGCCCGCTGCGCGCGATCGCGATCATCCCCGATGCGGGCGCGGGCGCGGGCGCCGCGGACCGATGAGCTGAGTCTCGAGCGGCGATTCGACGCGCGGCTGGAGGGCGATGCATGGGCGCGGCGGACGGCACCGACTACGCGGCTTTCCGCGCCGCGTTTCGCGTCGAGGATCTCGCCGCGGAGCTCTCGGGTGACCTGCGCGCGGGTCTCAACGTCTGCTACGAGTGCTGTGATCGGCATGCCGCGAGCGGAAGGATTGCGCTGTACTGGGAGGGAAAGGACGGCCGCAGCGCGCGCTTGCGCTTCGACGAGCTGCAGCAGTCGTCCGCTCGCTTCGCGAGCTTCCTGAGCTCGCGCGGTGTCGCGCCCGGCGATCGCGTCGCGGTGCTGTTGCCGCGCACTCCCGAGCTGCTCGTCGCCGCGCTCGGCTGCTGGCGCGCGGGAGCCGTCTACCAGCCGCTGTTCACCGCGTTCGGCCCGAAGGCGATCGAGTACCGCCTCGAGCGCGGCGGCGCGCGGCTGATCGTCACCGATCGCGAGCAGCGCGCGAAGCTCGAGGGCGTGGATGCGCTGCCCGAGGTCGTCACGGTGGCGGGCGATTCGGCCGCGCCGCTCGCCGCAGGCGACTTCGACTTCTGGCGCGAGCTCGACCGACATTCTTCGGTGTTCGATCCCGTGCCGCGCGGCGCCGACGACCCGTTCCTGCTGCTGTTCACCTCGGGCACGGTCGGCAGCGCGAAGGGCGTCGCGGTGCCGCAGCAGGCGCTGCTGTCCTTCCTCGCCTACATGCGCTTCGGAATCGGTCTGCGCGACGCGGATGCCTACTGGAACGTCGCCGACCCCGGCTGGGCGTACGGCCTCTACTACGCGATCGTCGGCCCGCTGCTGCTCGGGCACGCGACCACGCTCTACGAGGGATCGTTCAGCGTCGAGAGCACCTACCGCGTGCTCGGCAAGTACCGCATCTCGAACCTCGCCGCGGCGCCGACCGTCTACCGCATGCTGCTCGCGGCGGGTGGCGAGCCGGCTCGCGCGCTGCGCGGAGGCTTGCGCAGCGCGAGCAGCGCGGGCGAGCCGCTCAACCCCGAGGTGATCCGCTGGGTGGAGCGGCATCTCGGCTGCGCGATCCACGACCACTACGGCCAGACCGAGCTTGGCATCGCGATCGGAAACTCCGACGCATTTCGCTACGCGCGCCATCCCGGCTCGATGGGGCTGCCGCTTCCGGGGTTTCGCGCGGTGCTGCTCGGCGATCGCTTCGAGGAGCTCGGCCCGGGCCGCGCCGGGCAGATCGCGATCGACCGCGCGCGCTCGCCGCTCTACTGGTTTCCCGGCTACTGGCAGCAGCCGACGGCATCGTGCTTTCACGGCCCGTACTACCTGACCGGCGACACCGCGGAGCTCGCCGAGGATGGAAGCTTCACGTTCGTCGGCCGCAAGGACGACCTGATCACGTCGGCGGGCTACCGGATCGGCCCGTTCGACGTGGAGAGCTGCCTGATCGAGCACGCGGCGGTCGCGGAATCCGCGGTCATCGGAAAGCCCGACGCGGAGCGCACCGAGCTCGTGAAGGCCTTCGTGGTGCTGCGGCCCGGGTTCGCGGGCTCCGCCGAGCTCGTCGCGGCGCTGCAGCAGCTCGTCAAGCAGCGCCTCTCCGCGCACGCGTATCCGCGCGAGATCGAATTCGTCGACGAGCTGCCCAAGACGCCGAGCGGCAAGATCCAGCGCTTCGTGCTGCGCGCGCGCGAGGTCGAGCAGGCGCGCGAGCGCAGCGGTCGGCCCGGCGAGCCCAATTGAGCGCTCGGAGAGCCGAGCGAATTCCGCGGCAAGCCGCGGAAATCGCTCCGCTAAGCTCGCGCTCGTAGATGGCGCATTCCTCGCAGACGGCTGCGCGGCGGCTCGCGGGACTTCGGCTCGCGCTGCGGCTGCTCGCGGCGTGCTCGTGCGCGAGCGCGCTGCCGGTGCCCGCGCGAGCGCAGGACGTCGTCGGAGAGATTCCGCTCGCCGACGTGCTCGAAGTGCTCGTCGTCGACCGCGACCTGCTCGCGATCGACGCGCGCAGCGGCGGGCAGATCGCCGAGCGCCTGCGGCTCGACGAGCAGGTCGTCTGGCAGGGCGCGCGCGGCAAGGTCGGCGTGGTGATCACCGATCAGCGCGTGCTCGCGGTGGCGGTGCGATCGGGAAGCTGGCAGCAGATCGACTACGGGCGGACGGAGCTCGCGCCGCAGTCTGCGCTGCTCGGCGAGCGCGTCGCGATCGCGATCACCTCCGAGCGCGTGTTCGGCTTCAACGGCGGGAGCGGCAACCTCGTCGAGTACCGCCTCGGGCCGCGCGAGCGGATCGTGGATGCGCGCACGGGCGAGAACGTGGGCGTGGTGGTCACGGATCGCCAGGCCCTCGGCCTCTCGCCGTTCGTCGGAGGCTTCTTCCCGATACCGCTCTCGATCGGGGATCCGATCGACGCGGTGAGCGCGCAGTCGAACCTCGCGACGCTGACGCTCGGCCGGCGGCTGCTGATCTTTCGCGCGACCACGGGCAGCTGGGAGGAGCGCGCGCGCGACCTGCGCTGATCCGCGGCGCGATTCCGCCGCGGCGCGCGCCGATGCGCGGGGCGTTCCGGGCGGCGTGCGCGCGGTGCAGCAACGAGCCGCTCGCGTCGGACCGCCGCGGTCCGGTAGTCTTCGGGCCTCCTCCTCTCGCGCGAGCCCAAGACCGCATGGATCTGCTATCGGAGTGCGACGCGCGTCGGCGCCGCGACCTTCGCGCGATCCTCTGCGACGGCATCGCGTTCAGCGCCATGATGGGGCTCGGCGAGTCGTACTTCGCCGCGTTCGTGCTCGCGGCGGGCTTCGGCGACATCGCTGCGGGCCTCGTCACGACGCTCCCGCTGGTGGCCGGCGCGGTGCTCCAGCTCGTCACGCCGGCGGGTGTGCGTCTGCTCGGCTCCCACCGCCGCTGGGTGGTGACGTGCGCGGTATTGCAGGCGACGACGTTCGCGCCGCTCAGCGTCGGCGCGTTGCTCGGGCGCATCCCCTACGGCGTGATCCTGCTCGCGGCCACCGCGTACTGGGGCTTCGGCATGGCGACGGGGCCCGCGTGGAACACCTGGGTCGGAACGCTCGTACCGCCGCCGCTGCGCGCGCGCTTCTTTGCGCACCGAACGCGTTGGTCGCACGCGGCGCTGTTCACGGCGCTCGTGGCGGCGGGAGCGCTGCTGCACCGCACCCATCCGACGAGCGGCGCGCTCGCGAGCTTCGCGCTGCTGTTTGCGCTCGCGGCGGCCGCGCGGCTCGTCTCCGCGGCCCTCCTGGCGTCGCAGAGCGAGCAGCGGCCGCTGATCGATCAACAGCAATCGGTGTCGATCCGAGCGTTCGTCGGGCGGCTGCGGCGATCCGCGGACGGCGCGCTGCTCGCGCAGCTGCTCGCGATGCAGCTCGCGGTCTACATCGCGTCGCCGTACTTCACGCCCTACATGCTGAAAGAGCTCGAGCTCTCGTACGGGCTGTTCACCACGCTGATCGCGGCCGCGTTCGCGGGCCGCATCCTGCTGCTCCCCGCGCTCGGCCGCATCGCCTACCTGCACGGCGCGCGCCGCCTGCTGGTCTGGAGTGCGTGCGGCGTGACGCCGATTCCCGCGCTCTGGCTGTTGTCGTCGCATCCCGCCTACCTCTTCGCGCTGCAGATCGTCGCGGGCTTCGCGTGGGGCGGCCTCGAGCTCGCGACCCTGATGCTCTTCTTCGAGCGCATCGATGCGAGCGAGCGCACGGGCGTGCTCACCTGCTTCAACCTCGTCAACGCGAGCGCGCTCGCGCTCGGCTCGCTGGTCGGCGCCGGCGTTTTCTACGGCTCGGGCGGGGGCACGGGCAGCTACTGGCTGATCCTCTCGCTCTCGTCGTTCGCGCGGCTGTCGACGCTTCCGCTGCTGCGGAAAATTCCCGCGGAGGTGACCCATTCCGCCGCTCCGACGCTGCGCACGCTCGCGGTTCGGCCGTCCGCCGGCGCGCTGCAGCGCCCGATCCTCGCATCCGTTCCCGACGCCAACGCGCCGCCCGCGAAGCCGGCTGAAACGGATACCGGCGCGCCGCCGGTCGGGTGAACACCCGATCCGGGCGCGGCGCGCCGCCGCGCGCGAATCCGCTCTAGATTTCGGCTTGATGCGTCGATGTCGACGGTTGCTGGTTCAACGCGGGTAGAGGCGCAATGGATTTCGAACTGGCGACGCACGTCGTCACGATTGCGCTGAGCGTCGGCGTCGGCCTGCCAATCCTTTTCAAGTCGATTCGTTCCGGCGATCGACTCGCCGCGCTGCTCGCGGGCTCACTGGTCGTCGATGGCCTCGAATGGACGTTCTGGGCCGCCTACCTCTACTGGCCGGGTCCGGACGGGTCGCCCAACGATGGATTCGCGGTCGCGTGCCGCGTCGGGATCAGCGCTTCGATCCTCTGCCTCGGTCGCTTCACCTGGCTCACGTTCCGCGCGCGCAGCCGCGGGGCCGCGCTCGCATTCTGGGCGGCGTTCGCCGCGATGGCGATCGGATTCGCCGGCAGCGGCGCCGTTGGAGACTGGCGCGGCTTCCGCTCCGATCACGTCTGGATCTGGATCGAGACGCTCGCGCAGATCTTCGTCTACGGCTGGGCGTGCGCAGAGCCGCTGCGCTACTACGCGGGCGCGCGCAAGCGTGTCGCACTCGGCATCACGGACCCCGTGCTCGCGAACAAGTTCGCGCTCTGGGGCATCTACGCGGGCAGCTTCACGGTCGTGCAGGTGCTGTTCCTGATCGCACTCGCGAGCCCAGAGGGCTTCACGGAGCTCGGTGCCGTCGACATGAGCCTGTCGGTGATCGGCGTCGGATCGCTCTGGCTCGCCTTCTTCCCACCGCCGCGCTACCAGGCGTGGCTTCGCAGAGCGGCTCCCGCGAGCCGCTGAGCGGGCGCGTCAGCGCTGCGAACGACCGCGATCGAGTGCCTTGCGCACCGCGCGCGCGACGTCGATCTTGCGAAACGGCTTCTGGAGAAATGGCTCGCCGTCGGCGAGCCGGCCGTGGTGTACGATCGCGTCCTCGGCGTAGCCCGACATGTGGAGCGCGCGCAGCGAGGGGCGCGCGCGGCGCGCCTGCTCGACGAGCTCGCTCCCGCTCATGCCCTCGGGCAGCACGACGTCGCTGAGCAGCAGGTCGATCTCCGAGGATCGGATGATCTCGAGCGCGGGCACGCCCGCGCTGGCCTCGAGCACGCGATAGCCGAGCGAGCGCAGCATCCGCGCCACCAGCGCGCGCAGCTCGGCGTTGTCCTCCACCACGAGGATGCGCTCGCCGGTCGGCTGCGCGGGCTCGGTCCCGTCGAGCTCGGGCGCCTCGCCGAGCTTCTCGCCGGAGTACCGCGGCAGGTAGAGACGGACGGTCGTTCCGAGGCCGGACTCGCTGGAGACGCTCGCGTGGCCGCCCGACTGCTTGGTGAAGCCGTAGACCATGCTCAGCCCGAGTCCGCTTCCGCGCCCGAGATCCTTGGTGGTGAAGAACGGCTCAAAGGCGTGCTGCCGGACCTCTTCGGACATCCCGGCACCCGTGTCGCTCACGGCGATGACCACGAACGCGCCGGGCTCGACGTCGGGCTCCGCGTGCACGACCTCCTCGTCGATGCGCGCGTTCGACGTGCTGATCGTGAGCTTGCCGCCATTCGGCATCGCATCGCGCGCGTTGATCGCGAGGTTCAGGATCGCGTTCTCGAGCTGGTTGCGATCGACGAGGCAGGGCCACAGGCCCGCGTCGCGCACGAGCTCGATCTCGATTCCCTCGCCGAGTGTGCGGCGCAGCAGCTCGAGCATGCCCTGGACGAGCGCGTTCGCGTCGACCGCGGCCGGGCGGAGCGCCTGCTTGCGGGAGAACGCGAGCAGGCGCTGCGTCAGGCTCGCGCCGCGCTCTGCAGCGGCGATCGCGGTCTTCACCCACTCCGCGGCATGAGCGTCGTTCAAGCCTTCTGCGTCGAGCAGCTCGAGGTTGCCGAGGATCACGGCGAGCAGGTTGTTGAAGTCGTGGGCGA
>DASPGF010000019.1:0-7107 GCA_035620755.1 Myxococcota bacterium | reverse complement strand
CACGCCCCGATCCCGGCTCCGCGCGCATCGGGATCCAACCGCCAGCGGGATCCAACCGCCGATCCCGGCGCCGCGCGCCTCCGCTCCGGCCCCGAAAGCCGGACTCGGGTACGCTCGGCGGCCTCCGCGTTGGTTGCGGGTAGCGAGTGGGGGATTCGCATGCGGACGCTTCGGGCGGCGGCGGCGCGCGCTCGCGTTGGCTGGGTGGCGGTCGCGATGCTCGCTGGAGCCGCGCTCCCGGTCGCGGAGGCCCGAGCCCAGACCGGCGGAACCTTCCAGGTCACCAACGCCAATGACAGCGGAGAGGGCTCGCTGCGCCAAGCGATCGAGGACGCGAACGCGTCGACCGCGACGACCCGCACCATCACGTTCAGCGTGCCCGCGGATTCCACGATCGAGCTTCTGACGCCGCTGCCGGAAATCGATGGCAGCGTGACCATCGACGGCAGCGGCGCGACGAACCTCGTAATAGACGGCACCACGGCGATGACGCACATCCTGCGCGTGGGCCAGGCGACGACCACGCTTCGCAACCTCGCGCTCGAGAACGCGCCGCTCGAGATCGCGAGCGGCGCGTCGCTCGCGTTCGACACGACCACCGACCAGCAGTTCGACGACGTGATCACCGATGCGGGGAAGCTCGTCAAGCAGGGCAACGCGATGCTCACGCTGCGCGGCGCAAACGACTACACGGGCGGCACCGATGTGCTCGCGGGCACGCTGCGCGGCGACACCACGAGCCTGCAGGGCGCGATCCTCAACAACGCGAGCCTGGTCTTCGACCAGGACGTCGACGGAAGCTACGCGGGCGCAATCAGCGGAACGGGCTCGCTCGCGAAGACCGGAACGGGCGAGGTCGAGCTCACGGGCGCGAACACCTACAGCGGCGGAACGACCGTGAGCGCGGGCGCGCTGCGCGGCAACGCGACGAGCCTGCAGGGCAACATCGCGGTCGCGAGCGGCGCGGAGCTGACCTTCGAGCAGGCCGCGGATGCGACCTACGCGGGAAGCCTCACGGGGCAGGGCGGATTCATCAAGGAGGGCGCGGGCACGCTCATGCTCTCCGGAGCGAACACGATCTCGGGGCCGTCGCAGCTCACAGCGGGCGCGCTGCGCGGCGGCTTCGCGAACATCCCGCGCGACCTCGCGACCTCCGCGGGAACGCAGCTGATCTTCGATCAAGCCAACAACGGCAGCTATACGGGCGCGATCTCGGGCGACGGCACGGTCACCAAGCTCGGAACCGGCACGCTCACGCTCACGGGCGCGAACAGCTACACGGGCGTGACCACGCTCAGCGCGGGCGCGCTGCGCGCGAGCCCCTCGAGCCTCCCGAACACGATGGCGAGCAGCATCCTCAACGACGCGAGCCTGATCTTCGACCTCGGCGGAGCCGAGACCTATCACGGATCGATCAGCGGCACGGGCACGCTCGCGAAGACGGGTAGCGGCACGCTCACGCTCGACGCGGCCCACACCTATACGGGTCTCACGTCGATCAGCGCGGGCCGGCTCGACGTCGATGGCTCGCTCGCGGGCGGCGTCGACGTCGGCGCCGCCGGGACGCTCGGCGGCACCGGGATCATCGCGGGTCCGGTGACGGTGAGCGGAACGGTTTCACCGGGCAACTCGATCGGCACGCTCGGCGTGGGCTCGATCGACTTCGCGCCGGGCTCGCTGTTCGCGGTCGAGGTGAGCGAGTCGGGGACCTGGGATCGGCTCGCGGTCGCGGGAAATGCGGACCTCGCTGGAGCGGAGCTGCAGGTCGACCCCGGCACGGGCGACTACCTCGTGCAGGTCGATGCGATCATCCTCACCGCCGCGAGCATCTCGGGCGACTTCGCGTCCGTCGGCCCCGAGTTCGCATTCCTCGACGTCTCGCACGCGGTCGGCGCCAACCAGGTGACGCTGAGCATCGTGCGAAACGCGCTGACGCTCTCTGATTTCGCCGACACGCCGAACCGCAGCGCGATCGCGGCCGCGCTCGAGGCCGCCGAGGGCGCGGGCATCGACCCCGACATCGACACGGTGTTCGACAGCCTGAGCGTGCTGACGGTCGATCAGATCCCCGCTGCACTCGATTCGATGACGGGCGAGTCGCTCAGCCAGTTCGCGACCACGCGCCTTGCGACTGCGGAGCGCTTCGCGAGCTCGCTCGAAGCGCGCATCCGCGACCACCAGTGGCGGAGTGCGCGCGCGCTGATCGGCGCGCGCGGCGAGCCGCGAGCTGCGGACGGGCTCGCGCTGGATGCGGATTCGCGAGCTGGACGCGCACCGCGCGCGCTCGCGTCGACCGAGCGCGCGCTGCTCAACGCGGGCGCGATCGATGGGCCGCTCGCGGAAACGCGCGCGGATCGCGGCGCCGTGTTCCGCACCTGGATCGACGGCTCCGCGATCTATGGCGACGTCGACGGCGACATGGGCGCGAGCGGCTTCGACTACGACGTCTGGGGCGGCTCGCTCGGCGCCGATCTGCTCTTCGCCGAGCGCTTCGTGGTCGGCGCCGCGGGCGGCTACGCGACCACCGATCTCGACTTCTCGGGCCTCGCTGCGAACGGCGACGTCGACACCTATCAGGGCGCGCTCTACGCGGGCTACGTCGATCCGCGCTTTCACCTGGCGGTCTCGGGGCGCTACGCGCACAACGAGATGGACGCCGAGCGGCAGATCGGCTTCATCGCGCCAAGCCGCACCGCCTCCGCGGATCTCGACGGCGACGACTTCGGCGTGCGCTTCGAGGGCGGGCTCAACCTGTTCGCGCTCGGCGGCTTCGTGTTCGAGCCCATCGCATCGGTGCACTACAACCGGCTCACACAGGATGACGTCACTGAGAGCGGCGCACTGTCGCTGAACCTCGCGGTCGAAGATTCCGATCTCGATTCGCTGGTCTCGGGCGCGGGGCTGCGCATCCGCGGCCGTTGGCAGATCAGCGACAGCTACTGGTTCGTTCCCGAGCTGCGCGGCCGCTGGCTGCACGAGTTCCTCGACACCGACCGCGTGATCGAAGCGCAGCTGGTCAGCGCGCCGGCCGGCGCGAGCTCGTTCCAGATTCGCGGCGTCGAGCTGCCGCGCGATGCGGGCAGCGCGGGCCTCGCCTGGAGCGTGATCTCCGACTCCGCCTGGCGCGTCGTGGCCGAGTACGACGCAATCCTCAACGGCGAGCTCGTGCAGCACGCCGGCAGCCTCGCGCTCGAGCTCGTCTGGTGAGGCGCGCCGCGGGCGCGGCTTCGCGCCTACCGCGCGCACGCCCGCCTGCGCTACAAATCCCGCTCGCGCGGGGACGGGGGAACACGGAGATGTCGCGATGAAGATGAAGGCTGCGATCTGCTGGGAGGCGAAGGCGCCGTTCGAAGTCGAGGAGGTGCAGCTCGAGGGGCCGAAGCAGGGCGAGTGCCTGGTGCGCCTCGCGGCGTCGGGCGTGTGTCACACCGATGCCTTCACGCAGAGCGGCGCGGATCCCGAGGGCCTGTTCCCGGTCGTGCTCGGCCACGAGGGCGCGGGCGTGGTGGAGGAGGTCGGCGCGGACGTGCGCTCGCTCGCGGTCGGCGACCACGTGATCCCGCTCTACATCCCGGAGTGTCGCGAGTGCAAGTTCTGCGTCTCGGGCCGCACCAACCTCTGCTTCAAGCTGCGCGAGACGCAGGGTCGCGGGCTGATGCCCGACGGCACGAGCCGGCTCTCGCACAAGGGAAGGATGCTCCACCACTTCATGGGCACCTCGACGTTCGCCGAGTACGCGATCGTGCCCGAGATCGCGCTCGCGAAGATCCGCCGCGATGCACCGCTCGACAAGGTCTGCCTGTTCGGCTGCGCGGTCACCACCGGGATCGGCGCGGCGCTCTACACCGCGAAGGTCAAGCCCGGCTCGACGGTGGCGGTGTTCGGCCTCGGCGGCGTGGGCCTGTCGGTGATCCAGGGCGCGGTGATCGCGGGCGCGGACCGCATCATCGGCGTCGACACCAACCCGGCGAAGTTCGAGCTCGCGGGCCAGTTCGGCGCCACGGACTTCATCAACCCGAAGCAGGTCGGCGATCTCGCGGCCGCGATCGTCGAGATGACGCAGGGCGGTGTCGACTACTCGTTCGAGTGCGTGGGCAACGTCGATCTGATGGGCCAGGCGCTCGCGTGCACGCATCGCGGCTGGGGCGAGGCGATCATCATCGGCGTCGCGGGCGCGGGCCAGCAGATCCACGCGCGCCCGTTCCTGCTCGTGACGGGGCGCAGCTGGCGCGGCTCCGCATTCGGCGGCGTGCGCGGACGCACCCAGCTGCCGCAGTTCGTCGACCGCTACATGGCCGGCCGCATCAAGCTAGACGAGATGGTGAACGCGACCCTGCCGCTCGAGCAGATCAACGACGCGTTCGAGAAGATGCACAAGGGCGAGGTGATCCGCAGCGTCCTGATCTACTGAGCTCCACGGCCGAGCTCCACTGCCGAGCTCCACGGCGGAGCCCTCCCCACGAGCTGCCTCCGGCGCTACGAGCTCTGCGCGGTCAGGCGCGCGACCAGGCGCGCGTCGCGCTCGAGCAGACCGTCGGCGTTCTCCTCGATGCGCTGGCTCAGGTATTCCGCCTTGACGGCGTGGCTCGCGATGTAGCCTTCGGCGATGTCGAGGCGGTCGGGATCCGCGTCGACCTGCTGCAGCAGCTCGGTGCTCGCGATCACGTCGATCACCATCTCCGTGAGCAGCTTGGCGCGCAGCAGCGCGTACGAGATGTCGGAGAACAGAACCGCGATCGACTGCTCGACGCGGTCCGCCATGCCCTCTACGCGCTTCGCGAGCCTTGCGCGCAGCGGGTCCTCCGCCATCGACGCGAGCTCGGCGCGGATCTCGCTGAACACCACCGCGAGGCCGCCCTTGCCGATCTCGCGCAGCGCGAACGACGCCTGGATCTCGCTGGTTCCCTCGTAGACGGTCATGATCAGGCTGTCCGCGTGGAGCTTCGCGACGTCCGCGTCCATCGTGAAGCCGATTCCGCCGAAGACCTGCATCGCGTTGCGCGTGATCCGGTCGCAGGTCTCGGTCGCGAAGTACTTGCACAGCGGCGTGAGCAGCCGAACCCGAGCGGTGTCACGCTCGAGGTCCGCGCGCATCGCGGCGGCGCGGTCGGCAGGGAGCTTCGCCTGCGCGAGCGCGGCCTCGCGCGCGAGGTCGAGGTCGAGCAGCCGATAGGTGCGGTAGAGCAGCGCGCGCACGGCCTCGGTCTCGATCAGCATGCTCGCGAGCATCGCCATCACCATCGGCTGCTCGGCGATCGGCTTGCCGAACTGCTCGCGCTCGCGCGCGTAGCTCGCGGCGTCGTGGAGCGCGGCCTCGCAGAGGCCGAGCGCCTGCGAGGCCACGCCGAGCCGCGCCGCGTTCATCAGGTCGAGCATCGCGCGAAAGCCCTGGCCCGCGGCGCCGAGTCGATGGCCGATCGCGCGCTCGAACACGACCTCGCAGGTCGCCGAGCCGTGAATGCCCATCTTCCGCTCGAGCCGCGCCACGCGCACGCCGTTTCGCGAGCCGTCCTCGAGGTGGCGCGGCACGAGCACGAGCGACAGCCCCTGCGTGGTGCCGCGCGACTGCTCGAAGCCCGCGGCGTCGCGCGCGAGCACGAGGTGCACCTCGGCGCCGCCGTTCGAGATGTAGATCTTCTGGCCGTCGACCTGGACCCGGCCGTCGGGCAGGTCGGTCGCGCGCGTCACGATTCCGCCGAGGTCGCTGCCGGCCTGCGCCTCGGTCAGATCCATGCAGCCCTGGATCTCGCCCGAGATGAAGCGCGGCAGGTACGCGCGCCGGATCGCGTCGTCGCCGTAGCGCTCGATGTCGCTCGCGACGCCCGTCTGGAGCCCGAGCACCATCATCAGGCTCGGATCCGCACGCGAGATCATCTCGAGGAAGATGCCGTTGACGAGCGCGGGCAGGCCGTAGCCGCCCCACTGCTCGGAGACCGTGAGCGCCACCAGGCCGGTCTCTCGCAGCCGCTGATAGGCGGCGCGCATGTGCGGCGGCGACTGCGCGCCGCCACCGGCGGTCAGCTCGGCCTCGGCCGCCCAATGCTCGCGCGCGTCGTCCTCGAAGCTCTCCGCGAGCTTGGCCGCGGTCTCGAGCAGGGTTCGATACGCGCCGACTTCGGCTTCGACGTCCGCGGCGTCGCGACCGCGCAGCGCGAGCAGCCTCCTCCAATCGACGAGGTGATCGAGGTACAGCCGCATTCCGGCGTTGAAGTAGTCGGACACGCGGAAGCTCCTGCGAACTCGAACGCGGATGGTAGCCTATGCGCGCGATGTCCCCGCCCCGCTTCGAGAGAGTCGCGCCGGTCGCCGATTTCCCGGCGCTGGAAGCGCGCGTTCGCGAGTTCTGGAAGCAGCGCGACATCGCGCGGCGCGCGCTCGAGCACCGCCGCGGCGGGCCGCGCTTCGTGTTCTACGAGGGGCCGCCGACCGCGAACGGCCTGCCCCACAACGGACACGTGTTGACGCGCGTGATGAAGGACGTCTTCCCGCGCTACAAGGCGATGCGCGGCTTCGACGTTCCACGTCGCGCGGGCTGGGACACCCACGGTCTGCCCGTCGAAATCGAGGTCGAGAAGGAGCTGCGGATCTCCGGCCGGGAGGCGATCGTCGTCTACGGCGTGGAGCCGTTCGTGCGCCGCTGTCTAGAGAACGTGTTCATCTACACCGAGGAGTGGACCCAGATCACCGAGAAGCTCGCGTTCTGGCTCGATCTCGAGAACGCCTACGTCACCTATCACCAGAGCTACGTGGAGAGCGTCTGGTGGGCGCTCTCGGAGTTGCTCAAGCGCGGCCTGCTCTACCGCGGCCACAAGGTGGTCTGGTGGTGGGCGCAGGGCGGCACGGTGCTCTCCGCGGCCGAGGTCGGCGAGGGCTACCGCAGCGTCGACGACCCTTCGGTATTCGTGCGCTTCGCGCTGCGCGACGAGCCGCGAACCTCGCTCTTGGTATGGACGACGACGCCCTGGACGCTGCCGTCGAACGCGCTCGCGGCCGTCCGGGCCGGCGTCGACTACGCGGTGGTTGACGACGGCGGCGAGCGGCTGATCGTCGCCGAGGCGCTGCTGCCGTCGCTGCGGGAGAAGGCCGCGCGCGAGCTGCGCGTCGAGC
>DASPGF010000018.1:0-4456 GCA_035620755.1 Myxococcota bacterium | reverse complement strand
GGTGCGACGATCGGCTGCGTGGCGCGAAGCGGCGCTCCGATCCACTTCCAGATCTCGACACAGATCTGTGAGACGCCGGCGGATCTGCCTCGCACGTGCGCGGAGAGCGCGTGGCCCGTGTGGCGCGAGCTGTCGCCCGACCCGCGCGCGCTGCTCGGGATTCCCGCCGAGACGTTCGCCGCGCACGCGGAGGACCTCGAGGCGCTGATCGCGCGGCGCGTCGAGCGGCTCGGCCCGGGCCTCGGCTTGTTCTACGACCGCCCGCTGCACCTGGTGCGCGGCGAGGGAGTCTGGCTGATCGACGCGAGCGGGCGCGCGTTCCTCGACGCCTACAACAACGTGCCGCAGGTCGGCCACTGCCATCCGCACGTGGTGGCTGCGCTCTCGCGCCAGGCGGCCACGCTCAACACGAACACGCGTTACGTCTACGAATCCGTGATCGAGTACGCAGATCGCCTCACGCGCAGCATGCCGCGCGAGCTGTCGGTCTGCATGTTCGTGTGCTCGGGCAGCGAGGCGAACGACCTCGCCTGGCGGCTCGCGAAGGCGCACACCGGACATACGGGCGGCCTCACCATGTCCGATGCGTATCACGGAACCACGGATGCGGTGACGCAGCTCTCGCCGAGCGGGCTGCGGCCCGGCGAGAAGCCGGCTCCGCACATCGAGGGCGTGATCGCGCCCAACGGCTACCGCGGCCCGCATCGGCGCAGCGACCCGCGCTACGCCGAGCGCTACGCGGATGCGATCGACGCGTCGATCGCGGCGCTTCGCGAGCGCGGTCACGCGCCCGCGGCGTTCTATCTCGACCTGATCCTGTGCAGCAGCGGCATCCTCGTGCCGCCGCCCGGCTACCTGCGCGCCGCGTTCGCGAAGGTGCGCGCCGCGGGCGGCCTGTGCGTCGCGGACGAGGTGCAGTCGGGATTCGGTCGCACGGGGGATCACTTCTGGGGCTTCGACGCGCACGGCGTGGTGCCCGACATCGTCACGCTCGGCAAGCCCATCGGAAACGGCTACTCGATGGCCGCCGTCGTGACCAGGCCCGAGATCGTGCGCTCGCTCGTCGGTCACGGCCAGTTCTTCTCGACCACGGGCGGCAACCCCGTCGCGTGCGAGGTCGGCCTCGCGGTGCTCGATGTGCTCGAGCGCGAGCAGCTCCAGCGCAATGCACAGCGCGTGGGCGCGCAGCTGCGCGCGGGCCTCGAGCGCCTCGCGACGCGGCACGCGCTGATCGGCGACGTGCGCGGCGCGGGCCTGTTCGTGGGCGTCGAGCTGGTGCGCGATCGAACGACGCTCGAGCCGGCCGCGCGCGAGACGCGCGAGGTCGTCAACTGCATGCGCGACGACGGCGTGCTGATCGGGATCGAGGGCGCGCTGCGAAACATCCTCAAGATCCGGCCGCCGCTCGTGTTCAGCGAGGCGAACGCGGATCAGCTGCTCGCCGCGCTCGACGGCGCGCTCGCGGCGGTGGAGGAAGGGTAGGGGGCGAGCCTCGACGGCCGGCGAGTCAGGGTCTTTTTCAACACGCGGCGAGGAATCTTGCTGACTCGCCCTCGCGGTTCCTGTAGGATCCGCGCTGCGGCCAGGGGACCTGGCCCTGCAGTGGATCAATCGCGGACAGGAACAGCAGACAGGAAACCTGGATTCCGCAGCGCGCGCGCGCCCACGGGCACGCGGCGGCAGCAACAGAGCAAGCAAGGAGAGAGCGTTGGCAATCGGCACCGTGAAGTGGTTCAGCGACGAGAAGGGCTACGGATTCATCACACCGGACGACGGGGGGGACGACCTGTTCGTCCACTTCTCGAACATCGGCGGGGAGGGCTTCAAGTCCCTGCAGGATGGTCAGAAGGTCCAATACGAATCGGGGCAGGGGCGCAAGGGTCCCGAAGCCACGAACGTGCGACCCGCCTAGGCGCGAACCGCCTGAGTCGCCTAGGAAGATCGGTCAGGCAGGTCGCCTAGCAAGATCGCCCAGGAACCGAATGCGGCGGCCCCGGCCAGCAAGGCCGGGGCCGCGCACTATTCGAGACTCGCGTCGACCGGAGTGCCCAAGCCATGCCGATGAACATCACCTTCGAGCTCAGCGACAAGGACCTGCTCTACTTCAAGCGCATCATGAGCGAGGTGCGCGCGCGCAGCGCCAAGATCGACGAGGCGAAGCTCATCGGCGCCGTGCGCAAGCTGATCGACGAGATTCGCACCGCGAGCACGACTCCGTTCGTCGTGCAGCGCCTCCAGAAGCTCGAGCGCATGGTGAAGATGCTCGAGGACAAGGAATGGGACATGGCGGGCAAGGACCGCGGTCGCGTCGCGGACGGCCTCGTCTACTTCGCGGAGGGGGAGGATCTGATTCCCGACCGCATTCCCGGGCTCGGCTACCTCGACGATGCGATCATGATCGAGCTCGTCGTGCAGGACCTCAAGCACGAGATCGAGGCCTACGACGATTTCTGCAGGTACCGCGCGAGCAAGGAGAAGCTGCTCGGCCGCAAGGACGTGAAGGCGTCGCGCGAGAAGTGGATCTCCGCGCGCCGCGAGCAGCTCCAGTCGCGCATGCGCCGCCGCCGCCGCCGCGACCGCAGCAGCGGCGGCAAGCCGACCCGCCTGCCGTCGTCGCTATTCTGATCGAGGCCGCGCCCGGCTCGACCGCTCCCGCCATCCGCTGAGCGGCCGCCGCGCCGCGCGGCCGTGCAAGCGAGGAAAGCGTGCCCCCCTGCGTGGACGAGCTGGGTCGACCCCTCCACGATCTCCGGATCTCGGTGACCGACCGCTGCAACTTTCGCTGCCCGTACTGCATGCCCGCGGAGCTCTACGGCGAGAACTACGAGTTCCTGCCGAAGGCCGAGCTGCTGAGCTTCGAGGAGATCGAGCGGCTCGCGCGGCTGTTCGTCGAGCTCGGCGTGGAGAAGATCCGGATCACCGGCGGCGAGCCGCTGCTGCGCCACGAGCTGCCGCGGCTGATCGAGCGGCTCGTCGGGATCCCAGGGCTGCGCGACCTCGCGCTCACCACCAACGGCTACCTGCTCGAGAAGCAGGCCGCAGCGCTGAGCGACGCGGGGCTCGAGCGCGTCACGGTGAGCCTCGACAGCCTCGACGAAGCCGTGTTCCAGCGCATGAGCGGGCGCGCGTTCGGCCCGCAGCGCGTGCTCGCGGGAATCGAGGCGGCGTCGCGCGCGGGCATGCGCCCGATCAAGATCAACTGCGTGGTGCAGCGCGGCGTGAACGACCACACGCTCGTCGATCTCGCGCGCGCGTTTCGCGGCAGCGGCCACATCGTGCGCTTCATCGAATACATGGACGTCGGGACGCTCAACGGCTGGGATCTCGCGCAGGTCGTGACCGCGGCCGAGATCGTTGCGCGCATCGACGCCGAGCTGCCGCTCGAGCCCGTCGATCCCAGCTACCGCGGCGAGGTCGCGAGCCGCTATCGCTACCGCGACGGAAGCGGCGAGATCGGAGTGATCGCGTCCGTGAGCGAGCCGTTCTGCGGCGACTGCACGCGCGCGCGCCTCACCATCGAGGGCAAGCTGGTAACGTGCCTGTTCGCCGCCGGGGGCGCCGACCTGCGCACGCCGCTGCGGTCGGGTGCGTCGGATGCCGAGCTGCGCGGGCGGATCGCGGCGATCTGGTCGTCGCGCAGCGACCGCTACTCGGAGGAGCGCGCAAAGCTCCCCGCGAGCCGCGATCCGTCGGCGCGCAAGGCCAAGATCGAGATGTACCAGATCGGTGGATGAGCGCAGCCTCGCGGCGCGGTCGGGACGAGGCGCGGCGATGAGCGACGAGCGTGTCCACTTTGGAGGCCCCGACCGGCCGATCGGCTACCTGCGCGACCTGCTCGCGGAGCGGATCGCGCGCGTGACCTCGGGCGGCTCCATCGATTGGGTGACCTACTACTTCCGCGATCGCCGGCTCGCCGCGGCGCTCGTCGACGCGCGCCGCCGCGGCGTCGACGTGCGCATCACGCTCGAGGGCCATCCGCGCACGCCGCGCGCCAACGACGCGGCGATCGCGCTGCTCGCCGACGGGCTCGGCCCCGGCCTGCGCGTGGTGCGCAGCCGGCTCGATGCGACGCCGCTCGGCAAGCTCGCGCGGCCGCGCCTGCACGAGAAGCTCTACTGCTTCTCGCAGCCGACGCCGGCCGCGTGGGTCGGCTCCTTCAATCCGTCGAGCGACTCCCCCGAGCTCGATGCCGCGCTGATCGAAGCCCTCGGCGACCACGATCGCGCCCACAACCTGCTCGTCGAGCTGCGCGAGCCCGCGCTCGTCGCGGCACTGGTTGGACACGCCCGCCGCTTGCACGCCGAGCGCCACGGCTTTCTCGCGCGATTCGCGCCGAGCGCGAACCGCGAGCTCGCGGCGCGCGGCTGCTCGGTCCACTACTGGCCGCGCGTGCGACGCCACCCGATCTTGCGCGTGCTGCGCGCGCTCGATGGCGGCGCGCGCGTGCGCATCGCGG
>DASPGF010000017.1:0-3200 GCA_035620755.1 Myxococcota bacterium | reverse complement strand
GAGCTCGCACTGCTCGAGCGCCGCCTTGAATTCGCCCGTCGTCGCGAATCGCTCCGCGGGCTTCTTGGCGAGCGCGCGCAACACGGCGCGCTCGAGAGCCTCGGGCAGGCTCGGAACGAATTCGCGCGGGGAGGGCGGCGGCGATTCGATCTGCGCGTGCATCAGCTCGTAGTCGTTCTTGGAGCGAAACGGCACGCGCCCGGTGACGAGATGGAACAGCACCACGCCGAGCGAGTAGATGTCGGAGCGCGCATCGGTCTCGCGCCCGCGCACCTGCTCGGGCGACATGTACTGCAGCGTTCCGACGAGGTGTCCGTGCCGCGTGAGCCGCGAGGAGCCGAGCGCGCGTGCGATGCCGAAGTCCATCACCTTCACCACGCCCTTCGAGCTGAGCATGATGTTCGAGCCCTTGATGTCGCGGTGGATGATGCCGTGCTCGTGCGCGTAGCCGATGCCGTCGAGGGCCTGCCGAAACCACGAGACCGCGCGATTGGCGGGCACGGGCCCGCATCGGCGCACGATCTCCGCGAAGGTCTGGCCCTCGACGTACTCCATCACCATCCAGATGCCGTCGTCGTCGACGACCATCGCGTAGAGCGTGGCGATGTGGGTGTGGTTGAGCCGCGCGAGCACCTGCGCTTCGGCGCGAAAGCGCGTGAGCACGCGGGACTGCGTGGCGAGATCCGCGCGCAGCGCCTTGATCGCGACGGGCCGATCGAGCAGGGTGTCGGTCGCGCGGTAGACCTCGCCGACCCCGCCCTCGCCGATCTTCGCCTCGAAGCGGTAGTTGCCGACGATCTTGCCGATCACGGATGCCCCGTCACGCGCGCGCATTCGAGCCCGACCCGCCTGGGCTATCGGAAGTCGCGCAAACGGGCTTGACGCGTGGATCCCCCGCGGGGCCTACCGCTCGGACGCGCGCCTCCTGCGATCGTCGGCGATCGGCCGCTCAGCGGTTCAGCCGGCTCGTCGTCGCGCCGATTCGGAGCCGATGCTGCTCGACCTCCTCGCGCTCGTGATCGTCGCTGCATTTGCGTGGGCCGGCGCCCGCCGCGGCGGCCTCGCCGCGGGCCTCGGTCTGCTCGCGCTCGCGGTCTCGTACGGCGCGGCGATCGCGCTCGCGTCGAGCCTCGCGGGTCCGGTCGCGAGCGCCACCGGTGTCTCGGAGCTGCTCGCGATCCCGATCGCGGGAACGCTCGCGTTCGCGGCTGCGTTCGCCGCGATGGCGATCGTCACGAAGCTCGCATGCCGGCGCGCCGACGGCCTCGACGACGAGGGGCGCAGCGCGCGCGATCGCTTTCTGGGCGGCTCGTTCGGCGCGATCCGCGGCGCCTTCGTGGTGGCGCTGCTGTGCTACCTCGCGGTCTGGGTCGAGGCTCTTCGCGTCTCCGGCGCGGCGCAAGGTGTTCCCGATCTCGGCCACTCCGTCGCGGCCGAGGTGACGTCGAGCGTCGTCGAAGCCGGCGTCGAGAGCGCGCTCGCGGATTCCGGCCGCGCCGCGCAGGTGGTGGCGCGCATCGCCGCGCGGCCCGCGGAGTCGGTGACCGATCTGCAGTCGCTGCTCGCCAATCCGCGCGTGCTCGCCGTGCAGCACGACTCGCACTTCTGGGCCAACGTCGAGGCTGGAGCGATCGCGGCCGCGCTCAACATGCCGAGCCTGCTCGATCTGTCGGAGGACGAGGCGCTGCGCGGCCAGCTCGCCTCGGTGGGCTTGATCGACGCGGAGTCCGCCGAACACGCGGATCTGTTCCGCGCCGCGCTCGGCGACGTGCTGCGCGAGGTCGGGCCGCGCATCCGCCGACTGCGCAGCGACCCCGAGCTCCACGGCCTGCTCGACGATCCCGAAGTGATGGCGATGGTCGAATCCGGCGACACGCTCGGTCTGATGAACCACCCGCGCTTCCGCCGGCTCGTCTCGCGCGTCGCGTCGGGCGCGGGCGCGAAATAACGCGCCGGCGCGCTCAGATCTGCGGCTGGCCGCTGCGATCGAGCGACACCTGCGCGCTCGGGCTCACGAGGCCCGCGGACATCACGAGCTTGAAGGCATCCTCGACCGTGATGTCGATCTCGATCAGCTCTTCGTTGGGAACGAGCAGGAAGAAGCCCGAGGTCGGGTTCGGGGTGGTCGGGATGAAGCAGTTGATCACCTCTTCCTTCGTCATGTCCTGCACGATGCCGCGCGCGGTGCCGGTCGTGAACGCGAGCGCGTATATCCCCTTGCGCGGAAATTCGACAAGCACCACGCGCCGGAAGCGCGAGGTCTGACTCGCCGAGGCGAAGATCGCCTCGGCGAGCTGCTTCACGGCGGCATAGATGCTGCGCGCGATCGGCACGCGCGCGAGCAGGCGCTCCCAGGCGCGCTGGAACTCGCCGCCGAGCAGGTGGCGCGCGATCACGCCGAGCAGCAGGATCACGACGAACGTGAAGAGCATCCCGATCAGCGGGATCGACGGGATCTCGTCGAGCCCGGGCATGATGAGCTTGAGGAAGCGCGGCAGCAGCAGATTGTCGAGCCAGACGATAATCGAGCCGATCGCCCAGATCGTGACGCCGATCGGTGCGAAGAACAGGATTCCCGCGATGAAATATCGCCGGATCGTCTCGCGGATGAATGCGAGGACGCGATGCCGCACCGGTGTCGCTCGACCTCCTCGCCGCTGCGCGGGCAGCGGCGCCACATCGGTTTCCGCGCGCTGCGCGCGGGCGCGAGCGCGTGAGCGTAGCGGCTTCGCGACGCGATCCGCCGCGCAGGGCAGGGCTGGGCGCAGCGCGCGCGGTAGACTCTTCCGCGTCCGGGCGCGCAGCGCCGGCGGGGTGGCTCCTGGGGCTCCAGATCGCTTTAAGGATTCTCCGGAAGCCACTCGAATGGCTTGGTTTTCGAAGTGATCATGAAATGAGCGAGCGACGATGGAGAGCGGGCTGAAGCCGATCGCACAGCAGATTCGAGGCTCGGAGTGGGTCGTCGCGGTTGCGCTGCTTGCCGCGTTCCTGCCCGCACTGGTCGCACTCGCGCGCGTCTGGTCGTCGGTCGACTACTACTCGCACGGCTTCCTCGTTCCGCTCGTCGCGTACTGGGCGGCCGTCCACCACAGCGCGCGCTTCGAGATCCTCGCCGCGCGCGAGCGCCGCGCGGCCGCGCCCGCGCTCGGCGTCGCGCTGCTCTACGCGCTCGCCACCGCCGCGGGGAGCGTCTCGCTGCA
>DASPGF010000016.1:0-3307 GCA_035620755.1 Myxococcota bacterium | reverse complement strand
GATACGCTCGGCTTCGTCGGAAAGCGCCCCGAGACGCTGCGCGACGGCTTCGACTCCGAGAGCTGGCAGAGGCTGCTCGCCTGGGCGCGCATGGGCGGGCTGCTGCGCGCGCGGGCCGGGGCCATCCGACAGCAACTGGGTCCGGTCATCGCGAGCTCGGAGCGGGGCGAGTTCCTGATCGGACCGCTCGTCGAGCGAGAGACGCTCCTCGGTGTCGCGATCTTCGCGTTCGCCGAGCGCTGCGCGCTCCGGCCCGCCCAGGAGCGAAGCCTGCAGGGCCTGCTCGAGCCGCTGGGCGCCGCGCTCGCAAACGACAAGCAGCTCCACGAGATCCAGGCGCTGCGCGAGGCGGCCGAGGCCGATCGGCGCGCGCTGCTCTCCCGGATCGGCCGGCGCGATATCGGTGAGGCCGTCGTGGGAGCCGAGGGCGGGCTCGCTGCCGCGATGGAGCGCGTGACCCTCGTCGCCGATTCCGACGTCCCGGTGCTGCTGCTCGGTGAGACCGGATCGGGCAAGGAAGTGATCGCGCGCGCGCTGCGCGCCCGCTCGAGGCGAGCGTCGGGCCCCTTCTTGCGCGTCAACTGCGGCGCGATTCCCGCCGGGCTGATCGACTCCGAGCTGTTCGGCCACGAGCGCGGGAGCTTCTCGGGCGCCACGTCGCAGCGGCGCGGCTGGTTCGAGCGCGCCGATGGCGGGACACTCTTTCTCGACGAAGTGGGCGAGCTTCCGGCGGACGCCCAGGTGCGCCTGCTGCGCGTGCTCCAGGATGGCGCGTTCGAGCGGGTCGGCGGCGAGCAGCCGGTCCACGTGGACGTGCGCGTGATCGCGGCGACCCACCGCGACCTGCGCGCCATGGTCGCCGATGGTCGCTTCCGCGAGGATCTCTGGTACCGGCTCGCCGTCTTTCCGATCGAGATCCCACCCTTGCGGGATCGGCCCGAGGACATTCCGGCGCTCGCGACTCACTTTGCGCTGCGCGCGTGCGAGCGTTTCGGAACGCGCCCGCTCGCACCGACCGAAGCGGATGTCGAGCTGCTCGCGCGCTACGACTGGCCGGGAAATGTTCGCGAGCTCGCCGCGGTGCTGGATCGGGCCGTGATCCTCGGCAGCGGCGCGCGGCTGGAGGTCGCCAAGGCGCTCGGTGCCGACGCCGCGCGGCGGGGCGCGAATTCCCCGAGGCGCGCCGATTCCGCGGATTCCCCGGCAGCGGCCGACGACGCCGCGCCGATCCTTTCGCTCGACCGCGCGATGGGCCTCCACATCGAGGCCGCGCTCCGGCGGTGTGCGGGGCGAATCGAAGGCGCGGAGGGCGCCGCGCGCCTGCTCGAGATCAATCCACACACGCTGCGCGCGCGCATGCGCAAGCTCGGGATCGACTGGGGCCGCTTCCGCGCCGATCGCCGCTCGCCGCCGCAGCGCGCGCCGCGCTGAGATTCGGCGTCAGCCGGCGTCCGATCGCGGGGCGTCGCCTCTCAAGTGTGTATGAATGCCGCGTGTCGAGGGACCGCTTCGGGCGTGTCGCCACGCCTCCCGATGTGTCTATACTCCGCGCCTTCGAGAGTCATCGCGCGCGGAGATGCGGCTGCGCGCGACGGCTGGTCCCAATGCTGGAGCTCGCCTGATGCACCCGACCGTCGATCCGAGCGCGATCCGCCCGATCCAGCTGCGCGAGCTGCGGCTCGACAGCAACCTCGTGCTGGCGCCGCTCGCGGGGATTTCGAATCTGCCGTTCCGGCTGATCGCGCGCGAGGCCGGCGCCGCGCTGAGCTTCACCGAGACGGTGAGCGCGAAGGGGCTCGTGATGGGCGGCCCGAAGACGCGCCGGCTGCTCGAGACGAGCCCGCGCGAGGCGCCCGTGGCGTTCCAGCTGTTCGGTTCGGAGCCCGAGATCCTCGGCGAGGCGTGCCGCATGCTCGGCGCCGAGGGCGCGGTCTGGATCGACCTCAACGTCGGCTGTCCGGTCAAGAAGTTCATCAAGAATTGCGCGGGCTCGTCGCTGCTGCGCGATCTGCCGCGCGCGGCGCGCATCGTGCGTGCGATGCGAAGGAATTTCTCGGGGACGCTGTCGGTGAAGATGCGGACGGGTTGGGACGCGCAGTCGATCGTCGCGCCCGAGTTCGCGCGCATCGCGGTCGACGAGGGTGCCGAGCTGCTCTCGGTGCACGGCCGCACGCGCGCGCAGCAGTACACCGGCAAGGCCGATCGCGGCGCGATCCGCAGCGTCGTCGAGGCCGTTCCGGGCACTCCCGTGCTCGCCAACGGCGACGTCTCGACACCGATCGATGTCTTCTCGATGCTCGCCGAGACGGGCGCCGCGGGCGTGATGATCGGGCGGGCGGCGATGGGAAACCCGTGGATCTTCGAGCAGACCCTCTCGCTCGCGCGCGCGGGAAGCGCGCGCAGGCCGAGCCGCGGCGAGCGGCTCGCGACCGTCGAGCGGCACATCGCGCTGATGCAGCAGAGCTTCAGCGATCCGAAGCTGCTCGCGGCGAACCTCAAGAAGTACGTCGCCGCCTACTCGCACGGCCTGCGCGGCAGCGCACTGTTCCGGCAGCAGACGCTGGAATCGCAGCGGCTCGACGAGATCCTCGAGCTCGCGCGCGATTTCTTCGCGGTGGCGGGCAGCGCGAGCGAACGCTGCGCCGAAGGGCGTGCGGCGTGACGTGGAACGCGGGCGTGTGCGGCGTCAGGTGGCGTGCGTGCGCGCGCGCTGCGCGGTGGCCGGGCGCGAAGCGCGCGCCGCGAGCGCCGCGAGAATGAGCGCGAGCGTCGCGATCCGCGGTCTGATGGCAATCGCAGACGACGCCGCCGAGTGGAAGCTCGACCCCGTCGAGCAGGCGCGCGCGGCCTGCGAAGGGGGCGCCTCGCTCGTGCAGCTGCGCGTCAAGCGCGCCGTGGATTCGACCGCGCTCGCGTGGGCCGAGTCGATTCGCGAGATCACGCGCGCGTGGCGGGTCGCCTTCTTCGTCAACGACCGCTTCGATCTCGCGCTCGCGGTGGGCGCGGACGGCGTCCACCTCGGCCAGCAGGATGTTCCGCCCTCGCGGCTGCCCGCCTCCGCGCGCGCGAAGCTGCTCGTCGGGCGCTCGACCCACACGCTCGCCGAGGCGCGCGCCGCGTGCGACGACGCGCCCGACTACATCGCATTCGGACCGATCTTCGAGACGCGCACCAAGCAGGTCGGCTGCGCGGCGCGCGGCCTCGAAGCGCTCTCGGCGGTGGTGCGCGCGGTCGCGCCGCGCCCGCTGGTCGCGATCGGCGGCATCGACGCGAGCAACGCCGCGAGCGCGATCGCGGCCGGAGCGGG
>DASPGF010000015.1:0-4654 GCA_035620755.1 Myxococcota bacterium | reverse complement strand
CTCGAGCGCATCGCGCGCACCGACCGGGCGCTCGAGCTCGTCTACCTCGAGGTCGATGCGCTCGACGCGGACTGCATGGGCGGCGAGCCGATCTACGCGCGTGGGAAGGTGGTCGGCGTGACGACCTCGGGCGCGTTCGGCCACCGCGTCCGGAAGAGCCTCGCGTTCGCCTACGTCGAGCCCTCGCTCGCGCGTGTCGGCACCGAGCTCGAGGTCGAGGTTCTCGAGGATCGCCGCCGCGCGACCGTTCTCGAGTGCGAGCCCGCCTACGATCCCGCGAACGAGCGGCTGCGCGCATGAGCTCGCCGCTCAACCAGCCGCTCGGCGGCAACCAGATGCCGCGCTTCGGCGGGCCCGCGACGATGATGCGGCTGCCGAGCGCGCCGAGCGCGAAGGGATTGCACGCGTGCTTCGTCGGCGTGCCGTTCGACATCGGCACTTCGAATCGCCCCGGCGCGCGCTTCGGGCCGCGCCAGATCCGCGCGGAATCCTGCTTGATTCGCCCCTACAACATGGCGACGCGAGCCGCGCCGTTCGACTCGCTGCAGGTCGCGGACATCGGCGACGTCGCGATCAATACCTTCAATCTCGAGGCGAGCATCGCGATCATCGAGCGCGCGTACTCCGAGATCCTCGCGAGCGATTGCATTCCGCTCACGCTCGGCGGCGACCACACCATCGCGCTGCCGATCCTCCGCGCGTTCGCGCGCAAATACGGCCCGCTGGGGATGGTGCACATCGACGCCCACGCCGACGTCAACGAGCACATGTTTGGCGAGAAGGTCGCGCACGGCACGCCGTTCCGGCGCGCCGTCGAGGAGCGCCTGATCGACGGGCGGCGCGTCGCGCAGATCGGCCTGCGCGGCACGGGCTACACCGCCGAAGATTTCGACTGGTGCCGCGAGCAGGGCTTCCGCGTGGTGCAGGCCGAGGAGTGCTGGAACCGCTCGCTCGCGCCGCTGATGGGCGAGATCCGCGCACAGCTCGGCGCGGGCCCGGTCTACCTCACCGTCGACATCGACGGCCTCGATCCGAGCGTCGCGCCCGGCACGGGCACGCCGGAGATTGCGGGCCTCACGAGTGCGCAGGCGCTCGAGATCATTCGCGGCTGCCGCGGCCTCGACGTCCGCGGCTGCGACCTCGTCGAAGTCGCGCCCGCCTACGATCTCTCGGGCAACACCGCGCTGCTCGCCGCGAACCTGCTGTTCGAGATGCTCTGCGTGCTACCCGGCGTGCGGTACCGCTGACGCCGCGACGGGCTTCGAGAACTTGAGCGTCATGCGATCGCTCTCGCCGATCGCGAGATACTTGGCGCTCTTCTCGGGGCCGAGCGCGAGCGACGGAGGCAGCGTCCAGACCCCTTCGGGATGATCCTTGGTGTCCTTCGGGTTGCTGTTGATCTCCGACGTCGCGACCAGCTCGAATCCGTGCTTCAGCATCAGGTCGATGATCCGCTGCTGGTGGACGTAGCCGCTGTCGATGTTCTCGGGCTTGTCGGCGTCCATCCGGTGCTCGACGATGCCGAGCACGCCGCCGGGCTTGAGCGCCTTGAACCAGCCGGCTGCGACCGCGTCGCCGCCTTCGTTGATCCAGTTGTGTGCGTTGCGGATGTCCAGGATCAGGTCGACGCTCGCCGCGGGCGCGACGTCGACGCGATCCGGCGGCACCAGCTCGCTGAGCTCGATCTTGCCGTACCGCTCGGGCTTTCCCATGAAGCGATCCGTGAACTGTTTGTTGTAGCGGGCCGCCCAATCCTTCTGCGTCTTCGGGTTGCGGTCATAGAGCGCGGCGACGAGCCTGCCCTTTTCTTTCAGATAGGGCGCGAGGATCTCGGTGTACCATCCCCCGCCCGGATAGACCTCGACCACCGTCATGTCGGGCCGGATCCCGAAGAAAGTCAGCGTCTCGTACGGATGGCGGTAGCGATCGCGCGCCTTCTCCTCGGCGCTGCGCTGGTCGCTCGCGATCGCGGCCCTGAGCTGGGCGTCGTCCGCGGCGGCCGCGGAGCTTCCCAGCGCGCACGCGGCGGCGACGACCAGGCTCGGCAAAACCCTCGGACTCGTGCGCTTCACTTGCATCCCTCCCCGTCGGCCATTGGTTGCCGCTTCCCGTTCTCCGGTTCTCGCCCGGCGCGAGCGGATCTCGATCGGCCCCACCGGACCCCACCCCGACCGCGGTGCGCCGCGATGCTAGCCGGTCTGGCCGCGATCGAAACGCATCCTGCGGTGATTCCTCGCGATTCGATCGCGCACCCGTGGGGAGCCCGCGCGCCGCGCGGGGCGCCGTGAGGCCTACCTCGCCGCGCCATCGGGTCTCGATGTGCGGTAGAATGCGCCGACTCAGACGCCAAGAGGGGCTGGGTGCCGCAACGCTCGTTGCGGGCGCCGCGATGGGCCGGTCGTCCGGACTGCGCCGGCGGCATCGCTTCGACCGCCCGCTTCGCGCCAGCATGAAAGGGAACTTTTCGATGGCACAGATCGTCGACAGCAAGCTCGTCCAGGAGCTCCAGAAGCGCGAAGAGCAACGCCTCGAGGCGCAGACTCCAAAATCCGCGGCGCTGTTCCAGCGCGCCAGGGCTTCGCTCGTGAAGGGCGTCGCATCCTCGTACCAGGCGCGCGACCCGTATCCGCTCTACTTCACGCGCGGCAAGGGCTCGCGAATCTGGGACGTCGACGGCCGCGAGATCAGCGACTTCCACAATGGCTTCGGCTGCATGGTCCAGGGCCACGCCAACCCCGCGATCGTCGAAGCGGTGCAGAAGCGCATGGAGCTCGGTTCGCAGTTCGGGCTGCCCACCGAGGATTCGATCTACGTCGCCGAGCATCTCAAGCGCAACTTCAAGCTGCCGCAGTGGCGCTTCGTCAACTCGGGCTCCGAGGCGACGATGGACGCGATCCGGATCGCGCGCGCCCACACGGGGCGCGACGAGATCGTGAAGATCATGGGCTCCTACCACGGCCACCACGACTACGTGATGGTCTCGATCGGCGTTGCCGAGTTCAAGGATCGCGGTCCACGCGACAACTATCGATCGGTTCCGTACGGTGGCGGCATCCCCCAGCGCGTCACCGAGATGACGATCGCGGTTCCGTTCAACGACGCCGATGCGATGGAGAAGCGCATCGAGCGACTCGTCGACGAGGGGCGGCCGCCCGCGTGCGTGATCATGGAAGCCGCGATGATGAATCTCGGCGTGGTGCTCCCCGAGCCGGGCTACCTCGAGCGCGTGCGCGCGATCACGCGCAAGCACGGCGTCGTGCTGATCTTCGACGAAGTCAAGACCGGCATCTGCACCGCCGCTGGAGGCGCGGTCGAGCGCTTCGGCGTGGTCCCCGACATGCTCACGCTCGCCAAGGCGCTCGCGGGCGGCCTGCCCTCGGGCGCGATCGGCATGAGCCAGGAGATCGCCGAGGTCGTCTCGAGCGGCAAGGTCTACCAGGTCGGCACGTACAACGGCAATCCGCTGTGCATGGCGGCCGCACGCGCGAGCCTCGAGAAGGTGATGGTTCCAGAGGCCTACAAGCATCTCGATCACATCAACGACAAGCTCATCGACGGCTGCGACGCGATCTGCGCAAAATACGGCTTCCCCGGCTACACGGTCGGGATTTCGTCCAAGGGCTGCGTGAACTTCGCGACCGGCAAGATCACCGATTACGAATCGTTCATCGAGTACCAGGACGTCGCGCTGTGTCTGCTCGCGTGGCTCTACAACATCAACCGCGGCGTGATCGTCGCGCCCGGTCGCGAGGAGGAGTGGACCCTCTCCGTCGCTCACAACGACGAGGACGTCGAGCGCCTGGTCGGCGCGTTCGAGGATCTCGTGCGAGACGTGACGCGCTAGCGGGGTACGTCGCATGCACGCCCCGGAATTGCTGAAGACCGGCATCGCGATGCTCGCGAGTCTGCTCGTTCTCGCGGGCTGCGCGATGCGCGTGCGATCCGATTTCGACCGCGATGCGGTGTTCGCCTACTACAACAGCTTCGACTGGCTCTCGCCGCCCGCTCGCGCGAGCGAGGAGGCGCGGACGGATGTGGACCCCGACGGGCCCTTCGAGCGAAACTCGCTGCTCGACAAGCGCATCCGCAGCGCGGTCAACGCCCATCTGACCGCGCGGGGATTCCGCTACCTCGAATCGGGCGACGCCGACTTCCGCATGAACTACTACGTGCGGTTCAAGGAAAAGCTCTACGCCACGGGAACCGACTTCGGCTACTGGGGGCGCTACTACCGCGGCGGCTTCGGCTCGGGATTCGATTACTCGGTGCGCCAATACCAGGAAGGCACGATCATCCTCGACATCATCGACCGCAAGCAGGACCAGCTGGTCTGGCGCGGCTGGGCGGTGACGCGGAGCTCCGACGGCAACCTCGACGAGGCGGAGATCTCGCGTGCGGTCGGGCGCATCCTCGAGCGCTTTCCGCCGCCCACTCCGTAATCCCACACGGCAATCCCAGACCGCCCGCCCATCCATCAGGAGCCCGCGCCCATGCGACTCGTCAGCATCGCCGTTTCGATCCTGCTCGCCGGCTGCGCGATCGCCTGCCAATCCAGCGGGACCGGACCCCGCGGTGCACAGCGACCCGCGAGCCACCTTCAGCGCATCCTCGACAGCGGCGAGCTGCGGGTGGGGCTCTCGGGCAACCAGCCGCC
>DASPGF010000014.1:0-2348 GCA_035620755.1 Myxococcota bacterium | reverse complement strand
ATCGCCTGGTAATGGCTTTCTCGCGCGGCGACCCACGGAAACGCGCGCTCGGCGCGGCAGTCGAGGCCGCGGCGGCGGCCGGGCTCGACCTTCTCGGCATCGGAGTCGATGCCCGTCACGCTCTGGTAGCCGTGACGCACGAGCATGTCGACCATGTAGCCCGGCCCGCAGCTCACCACGAGGATCGGCGCGCTGCGGTCGGCAGGAAACTTTGCAAGGTAGTTGTGGCGGTAGAACTCGTAGACGGTCCGGTAGCCCTTCTCGATGTTCGACGGGCCTTCCCAGAACGAGTCGAAGGGCTCGATCTCGGCGGCAAGCCGCATGCTCGCGGCGGCTGCGACATCGAGCGGCGCGAAGCGGCCGGGCTTCGTGTGGTGCGCGGCGGGAGCCGCGAGCAGGCCCTCGTCGCGGTACCACTGCGCGGTGGCGTGCATGCCGCTCTCGAGATCGACCCTCGGCTCGAATCCGATGCGCTTTCGCGCCTCGAGGCCGCTGAAGTGGAAGCTCTTGCGGAAGAAATCCATGCGCCGGCGGTGCAGCGGCGGCTGCACGCCGAACGGGCGCAGCGCGGTCTCGAGCAGCCACGCGAGCGCGAGCAGCGGCAGCATCGGGATGCGCACGATGCGCGCACCGCCGCTCGCGGCGGCCACGGCCTTCAGCATCTCGCGGCTCGTGACCGGCGTGGGCCCCGCGAGCACGAACGTCGCGCCCACCGCGGAGTCGAGCTTCGCGGCTGCGAGCAATCCATCGAGGAGGTCGTCGATGTAGATTGGGTGGTGGAGGTTCTTGCCGGCTCCGACCTGCACGAGCATGCCCTTCGAGGCGGCCTTGAAGAGCTTGAGCAGCCGGCGATCGCCGGGCCCGTAGGTCTCGGAGATGCGCACCACCACCGCGGGAAGACGCGAGCCGAACTCCGCGACGACGCGCTCGGCGGCCAGTTTCGTTGAGCCATAGATGTTCTCGGGCTCGAGCGGGCTGTCGTCGTGGATGAGTCGCCGCGCCGCGCCGCCGAACACGCCGATCGTGCTGCCGTGCACGAAGCGCTTCACGCCCGCGCGCTCGGCCGCGGCGAGCGCGTTGCGCGTACCGGTGACGTTGACGGCCTCGAAGTGCGAATCGGGGACGTTCGCCTCGTGCTGCGCGGCGGCCAGGTGGAAGACGACGTCGACGCCCGCCATCGCGGCTGCGAGCGCCTCGGCATCGGCTACGGAGACATCCCGGAAATCGACGCCCGCGCGCACCAGCGCTTCCGCGGTCGCGGCCTCGGCGGGGTTGTTGCGGCGGCCCACCGCGCGCACCGCAAAGCCCTCTCGCACGCAGCGCAGCGCGAGACGCGACCCGATGAAGCCCGTCCCGCCGGTGATCAGCAGCTGCATCGAAATCCTCGCCCTGGGCCCACCTGCGGCGCCTGGGTGCAGGCCTGAGCGCAGGGATCCCTCAACTGAGTGCCGGAAACGCGGCCGCGGTGACGTCGAGCTCGAATTGCCGCTTGGTTGCGTCCCAGTGAAGCTCTTCTGCCATCAGGGCCGCCGCAGCCTCGAGCGCGGCGCTTCCCGGGTGGCCCGCGGAGCCGAGATCCGTGCGGCGGAGCACGACGTCCGAGAGCGTCTGCGCGGCCTCGTGGCGAACCGCGTGGACCACCTCGGCCTCGAGGGTGTGGCTGCCTGGGAGGATTAGCACGCGCCCCCCGCGCTCGCGAGCGAGCGCGAGCACGTCGCCATACGCGCTGCCGTGACTTCGCGCGAGTCCCTCGACGGCGGCATCGGGCAGGTCGCGCCCCGCGTCGCGCCGTACCGAGCGCACGAGCTCGTCGAAGCGCTCGAAATCGCCGCCGAACAGGCGCGTGTGCTCCGTCGCGCAGCGCAGCGCGCGCCGGCCGAGCTTCTCGAACACGAGGTCGGTGACGCGCGCTGCGTCCGCGCGCGCGACCGTGTATCGAACACTCACGTGCGTGATCAGCCCCTCGATGCCATGCGCACGCGTGTGATCGAGGATCAGCGAGCGGTGTCCGTACTTGAGATCGCTCGCGCCCGGCGCGTTCTCGCCGAACAGCACGAGGCCGCACTGTATGAGCGCGACATCGGCGAGCGCGAGCGCGAAGCCCGGCAGCGCCGCGTTGACCTCCGCGATCCACTGCGCGAGCTCGCTCTCCTCCACGCGCACCGCCGAGGGATCGCGATCCCACACCTTGTGCCACACGCCAACCAGCGTGCCGCCGCGCCACGGCACGAGGAACAGGTGCCGCGCCGAGCGGCTGAACACCGCCTGCGGGTCGCGGCTCGCGCCCGTCACCGCGAGCGCGATCGGCGCGGACAGCGCGCGCTTTGCGAAGAAACACGCGTCGCGCG
>DASPGF010000013.1:0-8948 GCA_035620755.1 Myxococcota bacterium | reverse complement strand
ATCACGCGGTGCTTCGCGTCCGCGTCGGCTTCGACGACCGGGATGCAGACGTCGACCACCGCATAGGCTTCCGCGATGTGCGTGAACTGCTCGCTGAGCGCGTTGAGCTCCCTGGCCGTCCACGGTCGGCTCGAGCCGTCGGAGCACGCGGCGCCGAGGATCGCGCATCCGGATGCGCACCATGCTGCGAGGCGGGGCCGCGACATTTCGGTACGACTGGTTCTACCACAGTTGCCGAGCGCGCGCGCTCGGGAGCAGTCCAGCGCGCGGGCGCCGACGCCGGGTCAGCGCTCGACGTCGCGAGCCGGCCGGCTCCCTCGGTTGACCCAGCGCCGGTAGCGCGCCGGCGGGAAGAACGCGAGCCAGAGCATCAGCGTCGACGCGGCCTCGCAGCCGCCCGAGACGAAATCTCCCCAGAGCGGCCAGATCTGCGTGACGTCGTATTCGAGGTAGAGCGGGATCAGCGAGATGCCCGCGACCGAAGCAAACGCTCCAAACAGCGCCCACAGCAGGAAGCGGTTTGCGGTCTCGGCGTCGCAGAGCCCGATGCGCGCGCGCTTGAGCGCAGCGCTGCGCGCGATCAGCGCCTCCGCACTGATCCAGACGTACGGAATCGTGTAGCCCGCCCAGTCGAGCCAGAACCAGGGGCTCGAGATCACGACGCCTTCGATGTCCCCCTGGAGCGTCGAGAACAGCACGCCCGCGAACATCCCGAGCAGGGTCGACCAGGTGAGCGCGTTCGCCCAGGGCGAGCCGCGCCGGAACACGTCGCGCGTGAAGATCAGCAAGGGGACGAGCCCGACGCTGTAGATGATCCGCCCCGCGACGAGCAGCCACTGCAGCTCGATCCCGATCAGCCCCGCGTGCTCGTAGAGCAGATAGGAGGCGCCCGTCGCGAGGTAGTTCGCGGCGAGCAGCTTCTCGGGGCGCGCCCGCGTGCGCCGGCTCAGCGCGAGCAGGCGCGCTCCGACGATCGCGTAGAGCAGGGCCGCCAGCAGGTTGAAGACGTAGACGTTCTCGTCCATTGCGCTCTCTTGCGAGCTTTGCGCTCCCGCTAGAATCAGACCGCCGATCCGCGGCAAGGCGCCGCCCGCATCCAGCGTTGATCGGTGCGTATTCCGTCGATCTTGAGATCGGTCGTACACACGAAAGTACTTGGCGGTGAGGAGCATGCGCGAAGCGCGACGCGCGGATCGACGGGCGCAGCCGGACCTCGGCTGGCTCGCGTATCTCGCGGCGGCGCTGATCTCGTGCGCGCCGCTGATCGTCGGGGGGTTTCCGCAGGGGCACGATTGGATGTTCGAGATCGCGCGCGTTGCGGAGTTCTCCCACGCGATCGGCGAGCGGCAGCTGCCGCCCCACTGGGCGCCCAATCTCTACGGCGGCTACGGCTCGCCGGTGTTCCTGTTCTACGCGCCCGCGTTCTCGGCTCTCGCGGCTGCGCTCGCGGGGCTCGTCGGCGCGTTTGCGACGGGCTCCGCGTTCGCCATCGTGCTGCTCACGCTGGTGTCGGTGCTCGCGATGCGGCGCCTGTTCTCGGCGATTCCCGGATTGGATCCCCAGGCGGGTCGGATCGCCGCCGCGCTGTTCGCCCTCCACCCCTACCTGATCGGCGACAAGCTGCTGCGCAACGCGAACGCCGAGTTCGCCGCGCTCTGCGCGCTGCCGTTCGCGCTCGACGCGCTGCTGCGGCTCGAGCGCCGGCCGATCGTCGGCAGCGCGCTCGTCGCCGCTGCGCTCTCCGCGTCGATCCTCTGCCACAACCTGACCGCGCTCGCGTGCCTCGCGCTGCTGCTCGCGGGCGGGACCTGGCTCTGCGCGCGGCGAGGCGCAGCGCGCAGCGCGGCGGGGCTCGTCGCAGGCGTCGCGGTCGGGCTGCTGATCGCGGCATTCTTCTGGCTTCCCGCGCTCGCGCTGCAGGATGCGATCCGCATCGAGGATCTGACGCGCGGCAAATTCGACTACCGCCAGCAGTGGAAGCCGCTCGCGCTCTCGTTCGGCTATTCGGAGTTCTTCGGCGCGGGCGCGCTCACACCGCTCGCGCTCGCATTCGCGGCGTGGGTTGTGGTTCGCGATCGCGCGCTCGCGGCGCGGCGTTTCCTGCTGGGCTTGCTCGTGGCATCGAGCGTCTGCATCGCGCTTCAGCTGCGCGCATCGGCTCCGATCTGGGAGCGGCTGCCGTGGCTTCCGCTGATGCAGTTCCCGTGGCGGCTGATGGGGCCGCTTGCGCTGCTGAGCGCGGTCGCGGGGGCGATCGCAGTTGCTCGCGCGCTCGAGGGGCGCTCGGCTCGCGCACGCGTGGGCGCGGAGCTCGCCATCTTCGCGCTCTGCGTCGCGAATGCGTGGCCGCAGCTCGCGCGCTATCGAGCGCTCACGGAAGCCCAGGCGAAGGCGATCGAGAAGGCCGTCACACCCGAGAAGCTGCGGCGCGGCGCGCTCAACGCGAGCGTGCTCGACGAGTACCTGCCGCGCGGCGCGAGCCGCTCGGTCTGGAAGCGCGAGGCGATCGCGGGCGGCAAGGCGCTGCTCGGCGCAAGCCCCGTTGCGTCGACCAAAACGCTCGCCGCGACCGGCTCGCGCATTGCGCTGCGCGTCGGCACCGAGCAGGGTACGCGGCTGCGCTTTGCGCGCTGGTATTTCCCCGGCTGGGAGGCCAAGCTCGACGGCGCTCCGATCGCGGTCGAGCGCAGCCCGTCGGGCGCGATCGACCTGCAGATTCCCGCGCCCGGCGGCGTGGTCGAGCTCCGTTGCCGCGCGCCCGCCGCGCGCCGCATCGGCCTGGCGCTCTCGGGCCTGGGCGTCGCGCTCTGGCTCGGGCTGCTATTCGCGGCGCGAGGCCGGAGCGCTGCGGCCTGAGGTGCTAGACTGCGCGCCACAATTCAACCGGGGGTTTCGATGCGTTCATCGTTGCGAAGCATGCTCTCTCTGGGCTCGAGCGCGCTGTTGATCGGGATGGTGGCGTGTGCGTCGGGCGGCAGCAGCACGAGCACCAGCGGCACCACCACCAGCAGCAGCGGCAGCGAGTCGTCGACGGCCGCGCCTTCCGAGAGCACGGCCGCCGCACAGCCGCCGAAGGGCGTCCCGGCGCCCGCGGGCAGCAAGCTCGCGCAGGTCACGATCGGCATGAAGCCCGAGCAGGTCAAGGAGATCATGGGCGAGCCGACGAGCCAGACTACCTACATGACGGGCAAGGCGTGGATCCCCTGGTACTTCGGACCGACGCACCAGACGGATTGGAAGTACAAGGGAACCGGTCGCGTCGTGTTCGTCAACAACCGCTGGTCGGGCGCGATCCAGAGCGTCGAGCGCATCGACTACGACCCGGGTGAGGATGGCCAGTAACGCTGTTGCGCATGCCGCGAGCGGCGTGCGCGGCGCATTTCGCAGCGCGATCCAGCATCCCGATCCTCGCGCGGCGCGCGATCCGCGACGCCCCGCAACGGCGCTCGCGTGCGCCCGAAGTGATCGCGAGACCAGGGCGACACGAAGCAGTCCTTCTCTCTCAGGTTGGAAGGCGCTGTGTCCAGCCGCGTTGCTGTGGGTCGGTTGTGCGTACGCACCGACCACCAGTTTCGAATACGATCCAGCGCCGGTTCCGGTATCCAGCCCATCAGATCGAACGATCGCTGTGCTGCCTCTCGAAGAGGCGCGAGGCCCGAAGCACTACCCCGGCCTTCAAGGCCATCTCTTCAAGACCTACATTCCGCTTCTCCCATACGTCAAGGTTCCTTACGAGAGGCTGGATGAGTCGCACATCCTCCACCAGGAGAACCTCGGCCAATCGCCTGCGCAAAGCGAACACTTCACGACCGCGATTGCTCAGCAGATCGCGAGTGACCTTCAACGCTCTGGTTTGTTTCGGCAGGTAGAGTTCGTATCCGATGAGAAGAGCGCGAGCGAGCATGATCTCGTCTTGAGAGGAGTCTTGCGCTCGACCGAGTTCGACATCTTCGCTTCGTCGTACATGCTCGGAATGCCTGGCGTCTTGCTCTGGTTTCTCCCGATCCCCATCGGTAAAGACGCGGCGACCGTAGCGATCGATCTCACCCTTCAGGACGATTCCGGCGACACGCTCTGGTCCTATTCGTTCTCCGAGCGTGCTGGCAAGCTCTTCACTCTCTACAACTCCGCCGGGAAGTCGACATCCAGCCGGTATCGAATCGAGATCAAGCGATACGGGTCCAACGATCTCGGTATCGATGGGAATTCCTACTGGGCGTACCATGCGGAGGCGCTTCGGCGCGGTATGGAGAAGGCGAAGATTTCGCTGGCGGAAACGATCCTGCCCCGACACTGACGGCGCACCTGAGGGACATGAGCGGCTGCGAAGCAATTCCGATCTTGCTCGGTGCCGAACTGCGACGGTTGAGGTGACCCACTGCTAACCACGCGCCGTCGCTTTCGTTATCGTCTCGCGAGGGCCGTTAGCTCAGTTGGTAGAGCACCGGGCTTTTAACCCGAGGGTCCTGGGTTCGAGTCCCAGGCGGCCCACCATCTGAAGTCATCCAAGAACAAGAGAATGATTCGGTTGCAAGATCAGCGCCAGGCTGGCGCTCGCTCGATGAGGCCGCTTGCGTCGATGATTTCTGCGATGGCGCGAAGCGCCGAAGCTCCGATGCCTGACGATACCAGAGGTCGATTGGAACGCGCTGTTGACTGGCCGCTGCAGCCGCTTCCTGGACGGTGACCGCTCAGTGTAGGATGCCAAGCTGCTCCGCCACTGAACCAGGTTGGTCGACCTCGCATTCTGATCCATGGGGTTGGACGCTTCGTTTCCGAGCGGCCTGGCGGACATTGGAGCGCGTGGGCCGGCTTTCGAGAGCGATGCTCCACTCCGCTAATGAACCCGAGCCGCGGTGCCGATAAAGCGTGCGATCCCACCCCATCTGGAGCCGAAGATGGAAGAACGTCGGAAGACCGCGTGGTTCGGCGAATCGGTTGCGCTCAAGGGCGAGCTCTCGAGCGCTGAGGATCTCGTAATCTGTGGCCGATTCGAGGGAACCATCAAGGTTCGCGATCACAGCTTGACGATCGGGCCTGATGCCGATGTTCGGGCCGACATCGTGGGCAAGATCGTAATTGTTCAAGGCCGGGTGAAAGGCCAGATCAGCGCGAGCGAAAAGATCCACCTTTACGAGAGCGCATCCGTCGAAGGTGAAATCACTTCGCCGAAGCTAGTGATAGTCGATGGAGCGCGGGTGGAAATCCGAGTCGAGACGCTGAAGCGATCCCCTGACGCGCAGCCGCAGACCCTGTGAACCTTCCAGCGCCTGCGCCGGACGCGAGGATCACCATCCCAGGCGTGGGTCAGATCGCATGGGCTCCGGGTTCAACAGTGGGTCGTGCCCACGGCTGCCGCCGGATCGCCCGCAACTAGGGTGAATGTTCGACGGAATCGCCGGTCGAGGGTCGCAGTTCGAAGTGCAGATTCCGCGGAGCGAGCTCCCAGCGCAAGTCGCCCTGGTTCGATGAGTCGAGGCCCATTCCCATCAAGGTGATCAAGGGGAAGCCGAGGAAGACATTTCCGGAAAACATCCACCAGAAGTCGTTTGAGTCCGGCAACCGATCGATGTAGCCGTACTCTCGCGCGAACTCATCCTTTTCCACGATCACCGTGACCGGAAGCCCCCGTCGAAGCCAGAAATTCGCGGGCGTGGTCCCCGCCTCGCCGCTGGGAAGCACAAGGAAGCTCGCACCCGGGGGATCACTGGTGATCGCTACGTACTGCTTCGTCCCTCTGAGTATTGTCGCGCATCCCGAGACCATTGGGATCAACGTGAGAAGTATCACTTGCCTGGTTCGCGTCGTCATCGAGCACCTCAATGCACGAGAAGAGGACCGCTCTCATCGTGTGGCACTTGGAGCCGCCTCGAGGGTCCAATAGGCGCAGTATCTTGACCAGCGAGGCTCCCGACTCGCAAGCCTGCGCGCGGAGCCGAGCCTCCAGATCAACCGGCGCGCACGAGGCCGTGTTTCCCCCTTTCCCGAGGTATACGTCACCAAACGGAGTGCACTGCACGGGAATCGCGTCCTCGGGTTTCAGAATCTGAAGCCTCGCACACGTATCCGGGTCGAGGCTCGCGCTGGGCGCGGGCGAGTCCGGGTAGGTGAGTACCTGGACGAAGATTGAGCGATCTGTAGAAGACGAGGCGAGCACAACAGGAGCTGCGACCAGAGCGCACGAGAGCAATATGAAACGGGTCAGCAGCATGAGGGCTTCCTGATCGAAGCCAACCCCAGCGGAGCCGGCGGCTGTTCCCGAGCCGTTGCTGCCATCGTGAACTTTCTCCTCGAGATCGACGCCGGTTTTTCGCGATGCGCGATCTATCAGACCTGGATCGTAGCCAAAATCAAGATCAAGAGAAGGCGACCGCTCCTGCACCGGCGCCTGGGGCCGATCAGAAATACCGCTTCGGATTCCAGCCGTGGAAGGGATGGCGGTCGATGAGCGCGCGCTTGCGGAACGGGAAGACGAGGATCGCGCCCGCGACGAAGCCGCCGACGTGCGCCCAGAATGCGGTTCCACCGCCCGTGTGCCCGACGGAGGCGGCGCCGCCGACGAGCTGGAGCACGAACCAGTAGCCGAGCATGAAGACCGCGGGCACGACCGCGCGGGTCACGTAGAAGCCGAACCACAGCAGCATGTGTACGTGGACGCGCGGATAGAGCACGATATACGCGCCCATCACGCCGCCGATCGCGCCGGATGCGCCGACCATCGGCGTCGCAGCGCCGGGGTTCGCGAAGATCTGGGCGAGCGCCGCCGCGAGCCCGCACAGCGGGTAGAAGAGCGCGAAGCGCAGGTGGCCCATCGAGTCCTCGACGTTGCCGCCGAAGAGCCACAGGAACCAGAGGTTCCCGATCAGGTGCAGCCAGCTGCCGTGCAGGAACATGTGGCTCAGCGCGGTTGCCCAGGAGCCGTGTCCGTCGATCCGGCAGAGATACGGGCCCATCTCGACCGAGGCGCCGGGTGCGACCGATCCGAGCAGCTTCCCGGGGATCAGCCCGAGCTCGCAGATCGAGCGCGCGAGCGGCTCGGAGAAGCCGGCGCCCTGGAGGAGGACCCATGACGACACGTTCGCGGCGATCAACGCGTAGGTGACGAACGGCGTGAGGAAGTGCGGGTTGTCGTCTCGAATCGGGAACATGGGGGAGCTTCTATTCGCGATCGCGTCGGCCTAGCAATCCGGGGTCGAGGGCGCGAGCTGCTGGCGGCGCACGCTCGCCTTTTCCCGTCGGCGCGCGAGGCCGAGCGCCGCAGCGCCTCCGGCGAGCAGCGCGGCAAGCCCCGAGGGCTCGGGCAGCTCGCCGACCTCGCCTGCGAAGTTCGTCGGCGAGTTGGTGGCGACGGTGCGCGTGTTGCTGCCGAACGGCTCGTGCAGCGAGTCGATGCCGTTGGTGGGCAGCGCGTCCGACGTCCACGCGAAAGCGTTCACGCTCGCGAAGTCGACCGAGTCCTGCACGAAGTCGAAGAAAGCGGGGCCGTCGAGCACGAAGTCCGGCGTGACGGCACCCGGCTGGCTTGCGAACGCTGGCGTTGCCACGAGCATGCGCCGATTCGCGGTTGCGTCGTTTCCATTTCCCAATGCGTCGGGATCGAGGTCGGTCGGGAACGTGTAGGTCACGAGGTCCGATTGCAGCGTGTGGCCCGTGAGCTCGTCCTGGCCGTTCGACGTGGTGGCGAGCTCGATGAACTGGACGGTCCCGTCTGCGTTCGAATACACCTCGGTGATGTCCCAGAGGTGGAACAACGCGCGCGCCGTAGACGGCGCTAGTAACGCAGCGATCACGAGGGGCAGGGGAAGGAATCGCATGCGGCCTCCCGTCCCGGCGCATCGGAGCCGATATCCATCCTTGCATGCGCGATCTCCGGGATCAACCGCTTTCTGCGGGTGCGGTCCGCAGCCCGGCTTCGCGCCGTAGCTCGCCCCTGGGGCCCGTTCGCCGTTCGTGCGTTCTGCTTCGAGTACCATGCGCGGATGACGGAGCCGTTCGCGACGGGTCTGCTGCTCACCGCGATGGGCGTGCTGCTCGTGGCCGCCGCGTTTGCGAGCCGGCTCTCGACGCGGCTCGGCGTTCCCGCGGTGATCGTCTTCCTCGGGCTCGGCATGCTCGCGGGCTCCGAAGGCATCGGCGGCATCCCGTTCGACGACTACGATCTCGCGTTCCGGCTCGGCTCGATCGCGCTCGTGCTGATCCTCTTCGACGGCGGCCTGAACACGCCGAGCGGAGTGTTCAGGCGCGCCGCTCGCCGCGGCTCGCTGCTCGCGTCGGTCGCGGTGGTGCTGACGGCCGTGCTGGTTGCGGGCACGAGCTGGCTGCTCGGGCTCTCGCCCGCCACGGCCTGTCTGGTGGGAGCGGTCGTCTCGTCGACCGATGCCGCCGCAGTCTTCTTCGCGCTGCGCACGAGCGGCATGCGACTGCAGCAATCGACGGCCGCGACGCTGGAGGTCGAATCGGGCCTCAACGATCCGATGGCGATGTTCCTGACCATCGCCGCGACCGAGGCCGTGCTCGGCGAGTCGAGCACGGTCGCCGAGTTCGTGCGCTCGTTCGCGATCCAGCTGGGCGGCGGGCTCGCGGTCGGCTGGTCGCTCGGCCGCGCCGCACGGCTCGCATTCAAGGTCGTGCAGCTTCCGGCCGCGGGCCTCTATCCGGTGGTGACGCTCGCATTCGCGTGCCTCTCGTTTGGCGGCGCGACACTCGTCGGCGGCAGCGGCTTCCTCGCCGTCTACCTGACGGCGATCGGGATCGGAGGCGGCCTGCTCCCCTATCGCTCGGGTGTGCGGCGCGTTCACGATGCCCTCGCGTCCCTCTCGCAGCTCGTGATGTTCCTGATGCTGGGGTTGCTCGTGTTTCCGTCGCGGCTTGCGCCCGCGGCAGGGCAGGGGCTCGCGATCGCGCTCGCGCTCGCATTCCTCGCACGCCCCGCCGCCGTGCTCGCGACA
>DASPGF010000012.1:0-2920 GCA_035620755.1 Myxococcota bacterium | reverse complement strand
CTCGTTCGCGCGCGAGGTCGCGGACGGACATCCGACCGCGGTGACGATCGCGTGCCGCGAAGAGGCCTACGCGGTCGCCGTGCAGGCGTCGCTCTCGACCGCGACTTTTCGCTGCTACACGTGCAGCGACGTGGTCGGCGTCGAGCTCGGTGGAGCGCTCAAGAATGTGATCGCGATCGCGGTCGGCGTCTGCGACGGGCTCGGCTTCGGAATGAACGCGCGCGCGGCGGTGATGACGCGCGGGCTGCGCGAGATGAGCCGGCTCGGCATCGCGATGGGCGCCGACCCGATGACCTTCCTCGGTCTCGCGGGCACGGGCGACCTGTGGCTCACCTGCACGGGCGACCTCTCGCGAAACCGTCGCGTCGGGCTCGCGCTCGCGCGCGGCGAGGCGCTCGCGGATATCGTGAGCGGGATGAACGAGGTCGCGGAGGGCATCCGCACCACCGAGGCGGCCTGCGAGCTCGGACGCCGCTTCGGCGTCGAGCTGCCAATCGCCGCGATGGTCGGCGAGCTGATCGCGGGCAAGATCACGCCCGAGGAAGGAGCCCGGCGATTGATGGCGCGCCAGCTGCGAAGCGAGAACGAATAAGGAGCGCGCCGCGGGCCTCTTGGCGCGCACGACGGGCCGGGCTAGATTCCGAGCGAAAACGAAAATCGTTTTCAATTGAATCGCGCGATGCGCCCAGCCCACGACCGTCGCAGACTCCGCGCGCCGCGCGGTACGGCAGGTCGGGCCTGCCGCCCGAGCGAGCCGAGGCCATGGCCCTACCTACAGAGCTTCCCGCGACCGGCGACGACGCTGGCGAGGGCGTGCCCCTGAGCTCGCTCTCACCCGGGAGCCGCGCCATCGTGCTCGCCGTCGACGCGGCCGCGCCCGAGCTGACGCGGCTGCGCGAGCTCGGATTCCTGCCCGGCACCGAGGTTCGCGCGATCCGGCGCGCGCCGCTCGGCGATCCGATCGCGTTCGCGCTGCGCGGCGGCCAGGTCTGCCTGCGGCGCGCGCAGGCCGCGCACATCCGCGTGTCGCGAATCGCCGACGAAATCCGCTCTTGAGCGCGAGCGCGACCGCCCCGCTACGGCTCGGCCTGATCGGCAGCCCGAACTCGGGCAAGACCACGCTGTTCAACGCGCTGACCGGGCTGCGCGCGAAGGTCGCCAACTACCCGGGCGTCACCGTCGAGCGTCGGGAGGGATCGGCGAGCTTCGACGGGCGGCGCGCGCTGGTCATCGACCTGCCCGGAACCTACAGCCTCACACCCGCGAGCCCCGACGAGGCCGTGGTGGCACGCGTGCTCGACGGCGAGCTCGGCGACGCGCCCGAGGCGCTCGCGGTGATCGCCGACGCGTGCACGCTCGAGCGCTCGCTGCTGATGGTCGCGCAGATCCTGCGCCGCGCGAAGCCGACCTGCCTCGTGCTCACGATGATCGACGAGCTGCAGGCGCGCGGCGGGCGGCTCGACCTCGCGCGGCTCGAGCGCGCGCTCGGCATTCCGGTGCTCGCGGTGGTCGGGCATCGCGGCATCGGCATCGACCGGCTGCGCCGCCTGCTCGCCGCACCCGAGCGGTGGAGCCGCCCGCACCTGCTCCCGCCCGAGGACATCCTCGCGCGCGCGGGTTGGGTCGACTCGATCCTCGCGAACGTGCTCACGCAACGGCCGGGCAGCAGCCGCCGCAGCGAGGCCGCCGACCGGATCGTGCTGCACCCGGTGCTCGGCCCGGCGCTGTTCGCGCTCGTGATGGTCGTCTTCTTCCAGCTGATCTTCGCCTGGGCGAAGCCCGCGATGGACGCGATCGACGCTGGAGTCGCGAGCCTCGCGCGCGCCGTGCACGCGCAGCTTCCCGCCGGGCTGCTCGCCGATTTCCTCGCCGACGGGCTGATCGCGGGCGTGGGCTCGGTCGTGATCTTCCTGCCGCAGATCCTGCTGCTGTTCGCGCTGCTCTACCTGCTCGAGGACATCGGCTACATGGCGCGCGCGGCGTTCGTGATCGATCGCGTGATGGCGCGCGTCGGGCTCGAGGGCCGCGCCTTCGTGTCGCTGCTCTCGTCGTACGCGTGCGCGGTGCCGGGAATCATGGCGACGCGCACCATCCCCTCGCCTCGACACCGTCTGGTGACGATCCTCGTCGCGCCGCTGATGACCTGCTCGGCGCGGCTGCCCGTCTACGCGCTGCTGATCGGCGCGTTCGTTCCGGCGGTCGACGTGATCGGCCCGATCGGCCTGCAGGGGCTGGTGCTGCTCGGACTCTACGCGCTCGGCTCGGTCTCGGCGCTGCTGATCGCGTCGCTGCTCACGCGCACGCTGCTGCGCGGCGATTCGCTGCCGTTCTACATGGAGCTCCCGCCCTACCGCATGCCGACCGCCAGGCTGCTCGCCTCGCAGATCTGGGGCAGCGCGCGCGCGTTCCTGCGGCGCGCCGGCACCATCATCCTCGCGGTGTCGATCGCGCTCTGGTGCCTGCTGACCTTTCCGCGCGTACCCGCACCCGAGGGCGCGAGCCCCGAGCAGGCGAGCCGGCACGCGCTCGAGCACAGCCTCGCGGGGCGCGCGGGGCACGCGATCGAGCCGCTCATCGAGCCGCTCGGCTTCGACTGGAAGATCGGCATCGGGCTGATCGCGAGCCTCGCCGCGCGCGAGGTGATCGTCGCCACGCTCGCGCAGATCTACGCCGCGTCGGATCAGGAGCTCTCGCTGCGCGCCGCGGTGCGCAACGACGTCGACCCGCGCAGCGGCGAGCACGTGTTCGACGCGCCGACCGTCGCGGCGCTGTTGGTCTTCTTCGTGTTCGCGCTGCAGTGCATGTCGACGCTCGCCGTGATGCGGCGCGAGACCAACTCCTGGCGCTGGCCTGCGTTCGCGTTCGGCTACCTGCTCGCGCTCGCCTACGCGGCGAGCTTCGCCACGCACCGCATCGTCGC
>DASPGF010000011.1:0-3846 GCA_035620755.1 Myxococcota bacterium | reverse complement strand
GATCGGCGAGCGGATCGGCGCCGCGGGCGGCGCGCTGCGGATTGCGCTCGCGGCGCCGAATGACGCGAGCGCGAATCGCGCGCTCGCGGCGATCGGCTCGAACTTCGACGTCGTGCACCTCAGCGAGCCGATGAGCGAGCTCGAGACGCAGGACTACATCGAGCAGCGGCTCGCGATCGCGCGCGCTCCCGCGTCGATTCGCGCGCACTTCGACCCGCGAACCATCCGCACGCTGCACCGCATCTCGGCGGGAATTCCGAGGCGCGTGAATGCCGCAGCCGCCGAGCTGCTGCAGCAGGCGCCCGACGTGAGCGTCGAAGCCGCGCAACCCACGGCGCCCATCGACCACTCGGCGATCAGCGAGCGAGCCGCCACGGCCCGCGCCGCAGCAAGTGCGGATCCCGCGGCAGCGGGTGACGTGGCCGCTTCGCCGCGCATCGCGGCGCCAGCGAGCCTCGCGGCCGCTGGTGAAGCGGCCGCTTCGCCGCCCGAGGAGCGGCGTGTGGCGCGCCGGCGCGCGGAGCCGGTCGGCGTGGCGGTGCGAGTCGGGCTCGGCAGCGCGCCGCTCAGCAAGGGGCGCCGCCGGGAGGACGCGATTGAGCCGAGCGCCGAAGGCGGCGAGCCGAGCGACGGCTCGTCGCTCGATCTCGAGGCAGCGGAGCAGGATGCGCCGGAGTCGAATCCGGATCTCGAAGTCGCCGCGCCGTTCGCCTCCGCGCCGCACGGCATCCCCGCTGCGGCGCCGCTGCGCGTCGAGCCGCCGCCGTCACGGCGCCGTGTTGCGCTCACGCTGCTGTTCGTCGCGGGCGCGACGGTCGCGATCCCGCTGATCCGCTCGATCCTCGACGAGCGGGCGCCCGATCCGCGCAGCGAGCGCGCGCGAGCCCAGTCCGCGGAAGAGCCGCCCTCGACGGGCGAGCGGCCGCAGGCTGCATCCGAGGCGATTGCGCGCCCCGTCGAAGCCGCACGCGGGAGCATGGGATCGGGCGCCGAACAGCCTCGCGGCGCCGCGGAGCCACGTGTTGCCGAGCCACACCGCGCAGCCAGCGCAGGTGAAGGCGTGGGCCCCTTCCCCGTGAGCATCAATGCCACGCCGTGGGCGAACATCGAGGTCGATGGGGTCGACCTCGGCGCGACGCCGCTCGCGAACGTGCCGCTCGTCGCGGGCGAGCACGTGTTTCGCGCGCGCATGCCCGACGGTCGCGTGATCGAGCGCACGCTCGCGATCGACGCCGCTCAGCGCTTCATCAGCTTCGAGTGACGCATCGCGCGAGCCCGCGCCTTGCGGCGTCGCGCCCCGCCAGATGGGCCCGGGCCGGGCTCGACCCCGGGGCTCCCGCTGCGGCGCGCGGCGCCTCGCGCAGGCTCGCGCCGGGCGCACTGCCGTCGACAGAACGCCCGCAAGCCGCTACTCCTGCCCGGGTATCGGGCCGTAGCGCAGCTTGGTAGCGCGCTTGACTGGGGGTCAAGAAGTCGCGAGTTCAAATCTCGCCGGCCCGACCATCTGCGCTCCCCATGCGCTGGCTCGATCGAGGCGCCGCTGCGCCTCCCGGGAAGTCTCGCGGCGTCACCCGACGTCGAGCCTCCACCCATCGATATCGCGGAGCCGGGCGGGTGCGCCTCGCGCATCGGCTCCACCCATTCCGCGCCGTCTTGCTGTGCGATCTCTCAAGTGTCACCCGGGTTGGCGCCGATGCCGTGCTGATCGACCGTCAAGAAGGAGATGCGCCGGGTGCGAGGCCGCTACGTCCGCATCGATAAGCCGGCTGATCTCGGGTCGAGGCGACACCGACTTTCAACCGCCGTCGCGTGCTCCATCACACTTGGTTTGATCGGTTGCCGGACCATCGATATCGGACCGCCTGTGTCGATCCGAACTCCGCAGCACCTCAGCGCGATGGAAGCGCAGAGCTTGGTCACCGATCTCATCGAAGGTCGCGGCTCCCACTCGATCGGTAGCGCTTCGGCGGGCCGGGCGCGGCGTGGCGATTGGCACGTCGAAGAGTGGGCGCCGGGCTCGCTGGTCGCCGCGTATTCCTGGCGGTTGCACGTCTTGCGGGTCCATATCACGTTCGCGAAGGGTACGACGCTACTCGAGATCGGCGAATGCTCGAGGCTGAAGCAAACCGCCACGCGAATTCACAAGCGGGCGAAGGCGTTGGAAATGGAGCTGGTCGATGGAATCAGACGTACCTATGCCACGCATTCGATCGGGAGAAATCCTTCGGGAGCCATCGCATCCCCGAGTGCCGGATCGACGAAGCCCTCGTACTGCATCTCGATGTGGGAGGGCGACCCCCAGGAGCAAGCGAGCTGCCTGCGTGCGCAGAGGCGCTCCTACGATCGCCTTCGACCCTTGATATCACAGCTCAAGGCGAATCCCTCGACGCTCGAATCCCGAAGGCTCAAGGACTGTTATTCAGCCACACAGACGTGGGCCGGCACGGACTGGGAGGCCGCGGAGCGATGCTTCTACTCGGCTCCCGCGTTCGCGCAGTAACAGGAAGTTGCCGTGGCGATCGACCGGGAGCCCCCGCCGACCCGGAATAGCGGTAAAGATCGATTCGCGGCGAGCCGAACAGGCAGCCACTGGGGGGGCTCATGAAGAAGCTACTCATTGCAATCGTCTGCGGCGCGATCCTCGCGCAGCCCGTGGCCGCGCATGCCGAGCTGGCGGGCGCGGAGCGCGCGGACCAGGTTCCCGTTGCGCTCGACGCATTTCTGATGCGCCCGCTCGGGCTCGGAGCGACGCTCCTCGGAGCCGCGACGGTGCTGATCTTCGCTCCCGTGCTGCTGTTTCGGCCCCAGGAAACGCCCCAGGTCGTGAATCCGCTGGTCATCAACCCGTTCCGCTTCACGTTCGTCGATCCGCTCGGCTACCACCCGGACCGCGTGGAAGCCAACCGGGTCGGCATGATCGAGTAGCCGGGTCGACCGATCGATCGAGCGATCGCTCGACGCGTGCGGCACACCCCGACCGCGAGCCTTTCTCCCGCTGCCCTCCACTCCGACGACAGCCGCCCGCTCGCGCGCCGAGCGCCCGAGCGTTGCGGATCGGCGCCGCTCGCGCCTAAGCTGCGAGCGGGTGGGGGGAGCATGCAGCGAACGCGTCCAGCCGTCCGGGCTGAGATGGAGCTGCCGCGGCGCAGGCTCTGCGCGCGTCTGCGCGCGCGCGGCATCCGCGACGAGCGGGTCCTCGAGGCGATCGGCCTCGTCCCACGCCACCGCCTGATCCCCGAGCCGCTGCAGGGCCAGGCCTACCGCGACGTCGCGTTGCCGATCGGCGCGGGTCAGACGATCTCGGCGCCGAGCACGGTCGCCGCGATGACCCAAGCGCTCGAGCTCGCGGGCTCCGAGCACGTGCTCGAGGTGGGCACGGGCTCGGGCTACCAGGCGGCGATCCTCTCGCGGCTGGCCGCGCGCGTGGTCTCGATCGAGCGCATCCCGAGCCTCGCGGCGCGAGCGCGCACCTCGCTCGACGAGCTGCGCGTGAGCAACGTCGTGATCCACCTCGGCGACGGAAGCGCGGGCCGGCCCGCCGACGCGCCGTTCGACGCGATCCTCGTCACGGCCGGCGGGCCCGAGGTTCCCGAGCCGCTGCTCGCGCAGCTCGCGCCGGGGGGCCGGCTGGTCGGACCGTTCGGCGCGCGCGACGCGCAGCGGCTGCTGCGCGTGCGCCGCGACGCGCGCGGGCGCTTCAGCCGTGAAGATCTGGGGCGCTGTCGCTTCGTCGAGCTGCTGGGTACGCACGGATGGGCGGCCGCGTAACGATGACCGGCGCACACGCCTTGCGGGGGCGCGTGCCGGCCCTCGGGCTCGAGCGCGCGCCGGAGCGCGTGCGCGGGC
>DASPGF010000010.1:0-2125 GCA_035620755.1 Myxococcota bacterium | reverse complement strand
GCGCGCGTGCTGCACGGACGAGCGAAGCTCGTCGAGGCGCACGCTGCCGACGCGCGGATCCGCGTGGAGACCGACGGCGAGGTGATCGGCGCGCTGCCGGCGCGCTTCGAGCTGGTGCCGGGATCGCTCACCGTGCTCGGTGTCGGAACGTGAGGTCTGGAATCCTCGCGGAGGTGCGGCACGCGGCCTCGCGCGTGATGGAGCGCGCGCGCTGGGTCTCGATCGACGAGCGCGCGCTCGCGGCGCTCGCGCGCTCGAACGAGCTGCTGTCGGCGCCGCGCGTGCTCGACCCGATCGCGCGCTGCGAGGGAGCGCCCGCACACAAGGCGGCGTTCGTGCTCACGCTCGATGCGATCAACTTCGGCTCCGGGTATTTCCCACATCTCGCGAAGCGGCCCGGGCTCTCGGGCTACCTCACGCTCTCGAACGCGCTGCTCGAGCAGTGGCAACGCGACGGCGCGTGGAGCGCGCGTCAGCTCGTCGCGCTCTCGCCGCGCGATTGCGCGCGCGTATTCGCGCAGGACGTCCGCGTTCCCGAGGTCGCCGAGCTGATGTCGCTGTTCGCCCAGGCACTCAACGAGCTCGGCGCGTTCCTGCTCGCGCGCTTCGCGGGAGATCCGACGGCGCTGATCGAAGCGGCGGATTGCTCCGCGGAGCGCCTCGTAGGGATCCTCAGCGAGATGCCCCTCTATCGGGACGTATCCCGCTACGCGGGCTTCGAGGTTCCGTTCTACAAGCGCGCCCAGCTGACGTGCGCGGATCTCGCCACCGCCTTCGCGGGCGTCGGCTACGGCGCGTTCTTCGACCTCGACCGGCTCACGATGTTCGCCGACAACCTCGTTCCGCACGTGCTGCGCTGCGAAGGTGTGCTCGTCTACGAGAGCGGGCTCGCGGCTCGCATCGATGCCGAGCAGCTGCTGCAGGCGGGCTCAGCCGAAGAGGTCGAGATCCGCGCGGCGGCCGTCTGCGCGGTCGAGCGCTGCGTCGCGCTGCTGCGCGCGGCGGGTATCGAGATCAGCGCGCGCGAGCTCGATACGGCCCTCTGGGCGCGCGGACAGCTTCCCGAGATCAAGGCCCACCCCCGGCATCGCACGCGCACGACGAACTATTGACGTCGCGCCGCAGATCTGGGGTATGGTCCCGCACGGTCGCGCGCTCAAATGGGGTGCGCACTTCGCCAAGGAGCCTGGACTCATGCAAAGCAGTTCATCCGGAGGCGCGCTGATCACCGCAGCGCTGATCTTGGGCGGCTCGATCTTCGCGGGCGCTTACTGGCTCGCGAAGTCGATCGATCGCGGAACGGCAGAGCTCGCGGGCCTGAGCGGAGTGCTCAAGGTCGCGGCGGCTCCTGCGGCCGCGCGGCCGGCCGCTCCGTCGGGGCCGGCGCGTCCGGACGCCGGAAAGGTCTACGAGATCGAGCTCGGCGACGCGCCGATTCGCGGCTCCGAGTCGGCCGAGGTCACCATCGTCGAGTGGGCGGACTTCCAGTGTCCGTTCTGCGTGCGCGTCGCGCCGACCCTCGAGCAGATCAGCAAGGAGTACGGCGACAAGGTCCGCTTCGCATTCAAGCACCTCCCGCTCTCGATGCACAACAAGGCGCAGGGCGCGCACCAGGCTTCCGAAGCCGCACATCGACAGGGAAAGTTCTGGGAGATGCACGATCGGATCTTCGCGAGCCCGAAGGATCTCAGCGAGGAGACCTACCTCAAGTACGCGTCCGAGATCGGCCTCGACGTCGACCGCTACAAGAGCGACTTCGATTCGTCTCCGGTCCGCAAGGCGATCGAGGAGGATCTCGAGCAGGCGCGCAAGCTCGGCGTCACGGGAACCCCGAGCTTCTTCATCAACGGTCGCTTCGTCTCGGGCGCGCAGCCCTACGGGTCGTTCGCGCGGATCATCGATGAGGAGCTCGCGAAGAAGTGATCCGGGGAGCGACGCCGCGCGCGGCTGCAGGTGGTCGTCGAGCGGGCCGCGCAGCGCGGTTTGACCGCGCTCTCCCGATCCCCTAACCTCCCGCCTCCGTTGGATTTCTGAACGGCCGACCGAGGCGCGAGCGGCGGCCTGCGGCCGCGCGACCCGCTCCCGCCGAGCCGCACGAGGCGACCGCCCGCGACGGCTCGGGCCG
>DASPGF010000009.1:0-6772 GCA_035620755.1 Myxococcota bacterium | reverse complement strand
GAGTTTCCGCTCGATCGCGTGATCCCGTGCTGGACCGAGGCGCTCACGCAGATGCAGGTCGGAGGCAAGAGCCGCATCGTGTGCCCCGCGTCGATCGCCTACGGCTCTCGCGGCATGGGAGCGATTCCCGGCGACGCGGCGCTCGCGTTCGAGGTGGAGCTGCTCGGGATCGTCGAGTAGTGCGCCCGCGCGACTCAAGCGGATCGCGACAGCGATGCGAGCAGCGGGGACGGCGCGCCGATGCACGCGAGCCAGAGCTGGTGGATTGCGCGCGTCGCACCCACGTGTAGCAGCCGCCTCGCGAGCGCGCTGTCGGGGTAATGGAACGCATCGGCGTCGACGAGGATCACGTAGTCGAACTCCAGCCCCTTGACCTGCTCGATCTCCGTGACCTCGATGCCCGGCGCGAACGTGAAGTCCTGGCTCTCGACGCGGCGCACCGAGAGCAGGTCGTTCTTGGCGAGGCCTTCGTAGAAGGCGGCGCTCGCCGCGGGTGTCGGCGTGAGCACTGCGACCGACGCGAGCGGCTCGCGGCTCGCGAGGTTCTGCAGCGCGTCCGCGAGGAAGGCCACGCAGCCGCCGCGATCCGTGAAGCGGAACAGCTCGACCGGCGGGCCCGAGCGCGTCGCGGTGGGCGGATCGCCGTCTTCGCGCAGGTCTCCCAACAGCGAAAGCGCGAAGTCGAGGATCTCGCGCGTCGTCCGGTAGCTGACCCGCAGCGTCTCGACGCTGGCGCCGGGCAGGCCGAGGCTCTGCAGCAGCGCGCCCCAGGAGCGAAATCCGCTCGTCTCGATCACGTGTTGCTGGGTGTCTCCTGCGAGCGTGATGCTCTGGTTGCGATCGAGGCAGTCGAGCAGGACGTGAACCTCGACTGCGGCGAAATCCTGCACCTCGTCGACGACGACGTGTCGATAGCGGAGCGCGCGGCCTCGGCTCGCGCGCAGCGGTCCCACTCGCAGCTGCCAGGCGCGAAGCAGCAGCGGATCGTCTTCGGGATCGAGCGCCGCGGGCGACTCGGCGTCGCCCTCGAGGCGCGCGAACAGCTCCTCGTTGCGCCGGCGATTCCAGTCGACGAAGCGTTGGATCTCCTCTCGCCGGAACGCGCCGGCGGCGTGCTCCGCGCAGAGATCCGCGAGCAGCTTCTCGTGGGTCAGCGCGCTCGCCCAATCGTCGAGCGCCTGGCTCGCGGTCGCGGGCCCCGCGCTGCGCCGGATCTGCTCGCGCAGCGCGAGCTCGAGTGCGGGGTGGAGCTTCAGGCGCTGCACGAGCGCGGGCGCGTCGTCGCGGATCGCGCGCGGCAGCTGCGGGAAGTGGCTGCGCCGCTGCTCGGCGGCCCAGCTGCGAAAGGTTGCGATCTGGACGTGTCGCAGCCCGAGCGACGGCAGCACGTGTGCGACGTAGTTGCGAAGCGCGGTCGAGAACACCGTGATCAGCGTCTGCGCGGAGTCGAGCGAGGGGTCGCTGAACGCGAGATAGGCGATGCGGTGCAGCGCGACCGTGGTCTTGCCCGAGCCCGCGGCGCCGCGGATCGCGAGGAAGCCCGCGGCGGGGCGCGTGATGAGCTCGAACTGATCGACGTCGATCAGGCCGGTGATCTCCGGTAGGCGCGTGTCGGCTCGGCGCAGCTTGTCGAACGCGCCGTGCGCGCGCGAATCCGCGGCAGGCTCGAGCGCGCGCGCCGCGCTCGCCTCGCCGCCCGCGAGCGCGGGCCTCTCGCGATCGATACGCATCCAGCCGCTCGCATCGCTCCGATCGACGACGAACAGGCCCTCGGGGCTGTCGATCCGCTCGAGCGCGCCGCCTCGGATCTGTACGCTGCGGCGCGCGAGCACGCGGCCGCTGCGAACCCGATCGCCGAGCCTCTCTTCGTACGCCTCGCCCTGCTGATAGCGGTAGAAGAGCCTCGAGATCGGCGCGAAGCGCCAGTCGACGATGCGCACGCCGCCCTCGATGCAGGTCGCCCGGCCGAGGCAGAGCTCGCGCTCGCCCTGCTGCTCGAGCAATCGCATGTGGGCGAAGTAGGGGGACGCGGCGTCGACCCGCGCGCCGCCTCGCGCGGAGCGCAGCTGATTGAGCAGCGCGCTCTGTCGGTTCCACTGCTGCGTGAGCGCCGCGCTGTCCTTTTGATCGCTGCCCGACAGCAGCTGCTCGCGGATGCTCTCGAGCTCGCGAACGATCGCCGTCTCATCGGGCTCGACCGGCGGCTCGAGCTGCTCGAGCAGCGCGGATACGCGCCGCAGCAGGTCGATCTCCTCTTCGACGATCGGGTTCAGCATGATCTCCGACGGCTCCGCGCGCACCGCGCTGTGGTTCATGCAGAAAGCGGCGCTGCAGCTTACCATCCCCGGCGATGGGGATCGCGTCGGACGCTTCGCAAGGCGCTCACATCGAGTACGCGCGACGTCTCGACGCGCGCCGGGCCGACGCCGTTGTGCGCTCGCGGCGCGCGTCGATCGCCGCGAACCTGCGCCTGCTCGTGTTCGCGTGCGGCCTCGCCGTGGCGTGGCTCGCATTCGGGAGCCGGGCGCTGTCGGCACTCTGGCTCGGGCCGCCGCTGCTCGCATTCGTCGCGCTCGTTGCGGTCCACGATCGCCTGCTCGGCGCGCGCGATCGGGCGCTGCGCTCGGTCGCGTTCTACGCGCGAGCGCTGTCGCGGCTCGAATCCCGCTGGGCCGGAGGCGGCGCGCCCGGCGAGCGCTTCCAGGATTCCGCGCATTCCTATGCGGAGGACCTCGACCTCTTCGGGCGGGGCTCGCTGTTCGAGCTGCTCTGCGAGGCGCGCACGCGCGCGGGCGAGGAGACCCTCGCGGCCTGGCTGTTGGCTCCGGCGACCGCTCCGGAAATCCGCGCGCGGCAGGCAGCGGTGCGCGAGCTCGCGCCGCGGCTCGATCTTCGCGAGGATCTCGCGCGGCTCGGCGACGAGGTGCGCGCTGGTCTCCATCCCCAGGCGGTCTGCGAATGGGGAGCCGCACCCGCGGCGCTCGGGTCGCGCGCGCCCGCGCTGATCGCTGCGGGCCTCGCCGCGCTCGCGGTCGCGGGTCTGGTCCACTGGCTCGCGACTCCGGCGGGCCCGCTCGCGTTCCTGCTCGCGTTGCTGCTCGAAGCGGGATTCTGGGTCTTCCATCGCCGGCGCGTGCAGGCGGTGGTCGGCGGCGTCGACCTTCCCGGCCGGGATCTCGAGCTGCTCGCACAGCTGCTCGCGCGCCTCGAGCGCGAGCCGCACCGCGCAGAGCGTCTGGAGGCGCTTCACGCCGCGCTGCAGACGGACGGTGCGCGCGCCTCGGATTGCATCGCGCGCCTGCGGCGCTGGATCGATCTGCTCGATGCGCGGCGCAACCAGCTGTTTGCACCGCTCGCCGCGCTGCTGCTGTGGACTCCGCAGTGCGCGTTTGCGATCGAGCGCTGGCGCAGTCGCCACGGCGCCCAGCTCGCGCGCTGGATCGATGCCGTGGGCGAGATCGAGGCGCTGAGCGCGCTCGCAACGCTGCACTTCGAGCATCCCGAGTACTCGTTTCCCGAGATCGTCGAGGCAGGGCCGTGCTTCGAGGCGCTCGCGATCGGCCATCCGCTGCTGCCTGCGGATCGATGCGTACGCAACGACGTGTCGATCTCCGCAGCGTGCCCGCTGCTGATCGTCAGCGGCTCGAACATGTCGGGGAAGAGCACGCTGCTGCGCTGCATCGGAATCAATGCCGTATTGGCGCTCGCGGGCGCCCCCGTGTGCGCGCAGCGGCTGCGGCTGTCGGCACTCGCGATCGGCGCGTCGATCCGGCTGCGCGATTCGCTGCTCGAGGGCAGCTCGCGCTTCTACTCGGAGATCCTGCGGCTGCGCCAGATCGCCGAGCTGACGCGGAGCGCGCTGCCCGTGCTGTTCCTGCTCGACGAGATCCTCAACGGGACGAACTCGCACGATCGCGGCATCGGCGCCGAGGCCGTGGTGCGGAACCTGATCGACGCGGGGGGAATCGGCCTGGTGACCACGCACGACCTCGCGCTCACGCGCCTCGCCGATGCGCTCGCGCCGCGCGCCGCGAACGTGCACTTCGAAGACCACCTGGAAAACGGCGCGATGGCGTTCGACTACCGCATGCGCCCGGGCGTCGTCACCAAGAGCAACGCGCTCGAGCTCATGCGCGCGGTCGGGCTCGACGTCTAGCCCGGGCAGTTCCGTTCTCTGGGGAGTGATCCGCCGCTGGCCGGGGCCCAGTTGGCCGAACGGGGTTCGCTATCTAGTGTTGCGCGGGGAGGATCTCGAGCTCGAGGATCGCGCGCTGATCGATCCGGCCCGCGAGCTTCGAGAAGAAGTCGAGCACGCGCATCGCGAGGCCGTATTTGGCGCGCAGAGCCGCGTACGCGGTGCGCTCGATCGCAGGATCGTCGCGACGAACGCCGCGCCCGTCGATCCACGCGCCTCGAATTGCTCCGCGAGGGCCGCAGGGCGCGACCCGGATCCGCGCGTCGTTTCGCAGGCGCTTGACCTTCCACGAGCTCGCGGCCGTGAAGACGTAGAGCCGGCGCCCGTGCCGCGCAAACCAGACCGGCGTCGCCACGGGTTGGCCATTTCGCCGGAACGTGACGAGGCTCAGGTAGCGATGTGCGTCGAGCGCCGCGAGCGCCGCGACCTCGAGATCGGGCGCGCGGTCGATCACCGGCGCAGCTCGGCGCGGTCGGCGCTGAACTCGGCGCGAGCGCTGTCGATCAGGCGCGCGATCGCCGCGCGCTGCGCTTCGAGCAGCTCGACCCGGCGAAGCTGGGCGCGGAAGCGGTCGAGGTTGTGCGCCTCGCGATGGATCCGGAAGTAGACGTCTCCGCAGAGGTGGTCGGTGAGGAACCGGACCGCGTTCTCGAACGCCATCAGCGAGCCCGCGAGCGGTAGCGCACTCCACTCTCGTGCGGTGAGCAGGGGGCCCATCGCAGACGCGTAGCCGCGCGCAACGCCTCGCAGCAGCTCGAGATCGATCGCCATTGCGTCGAACCCCGCTTCGTCCTCCGCGGCGCGGCAGCTCGAGGTGCGCACGAGCTCGCCGAAATCGCCGGCGATCGTGCCGTCCATGACGGTGTCGAGGTCGATCGCGCACAGCCCTTCGCCCGTCTGCGCATCGAGCAGCACGTTGTTGATCTTGCAGTCGTTGTGGACGATGCGAAGCGGAAGCGCGTCGGCGCCCGTGCGGCGCATCGAATCCATCAGCCGGTCGAACCATGCTGCAATGCGATCGAGCTCGCCGCGCACGGGCCTCGCGCGCGCGTGGGAATCGCGCCGCGCCGCCGATTCGAGCGCCGCATAGCGCTGCTCGAGGTCGTGGAAGCTCGCGATCGTGACCGCGAGGGGCGGCCCTTCGAAGCTGCTCATGCGCGCCGCGAAGACGCCGAACGTGCGCGCGGTCTCGTAGGCCTGCTGCTCGCTGCTGACCGCATCGAGGCTGCGCGTACCCTCGATGAAGTGGAAGCAGCGCCAGTAGCCGCCCTCGGGATCGATCCAGTGAGTCTCGCCGCTGCGGCTCGCGACGAGCTGCAGCTGGCGGCGTTCGGGGTCGGCCGCGCCCTCGCGCTCGATTTCGCGGCGCTGGTGGGCGCAGATTCGCGCGAGGTTGCTCATCAGCGCATCGGGATCGCGGAACACTTCGCGGTTGATCCGCTGCAGCACGTAGCGCGCGGGGCGCTGCGCGCCCTCGAAGCGGAGCAGGTAGGTGTCGTGGATGTGCCCGCTGCCGTGCGGAACGGCATCCGCGAGCCGGCCGGGAATCTCGAATTGCGAGGCGATCTCTTTCACCGGCGGCGAGCATAACCGCAAGCGGCTGCGGCAGCCGGCGCGCCGCGCGCGGACTCAGGCGTAGCCCGAGATGTAATGCGCGAGCTGCTCGATGGTGAACTTCTGGTCGTCGATGATGGCCTTCACGACGTCGCCGATCGAGACGATGCCTTCGAGGCGGCCCGCTTCGCGGACCACGAGATGGCGCACGCGCTTGTCGGTCATGATCGACATCGTCGCCTCGATCGACGTCTCGAGCCCGACGCAGATCACGTTTCTCGTCATGATCTCGCTCACCGGCGTGTCCTTGGAGTGGCGCCCCTTGAGGATCACCTTGCGCGCGTAATCGCGCTCCGAGACGATGCCCGCGAGCTCGCCTGCGTCGAGCACCACGAGCGCCCCGATGCCCTGCTGCGCCATCTTGCGCAGCGCGTCGTACACGCTGGTCGCGGGATCGACCGCGTGCAGCTGATAGCCCTTGGCGTCGAGGATCTGCTTGACGGTCTGCATGCGGCCATCCTACACCCGATCACCTGCCGATCGGAACTGAGAATCGAGCGCCGCCACGGGGCGCGGCGCACCTGCCGAACGGAGCCGAGAAACCGAGCACCGCACGGCGTGGCACACCCGCCGAACGGGGCCGCGATTCGAGCGCGCTGGGCTCTGCGATGCGGGCGCGCTGCGCACCCGGGGGGATTTCGCCGGCATTGCGCGGCGTCAGGGCGCGGAGGCCGCGCGGCTGCGCGCCGCGCGGAAGATCGCGAGCACGCGCGGCGAGGTGAGCGCGGGATCGAGCTCGAGCGCCGGGTCGGCGCGCAGCGCGCGCATCATGCTGTCGAGCGCGGCGTCGTTGCGCCCGAGCGCGACCTCTGCGGTCGCGCTCGCGAGCTCGAGGCGCACGCGCTGCTCGCGGTCGGCCGTCGCAGGGTGCGCGTCGAGTCGCGCGCGCAGCTCGCTCGCGCTCGCGAGCGCCTCCTCGAACCGTGCGGCGCGCAGCTCGGCCTCGCAGCGGTCGAGGAGCGC
>DASPGF010000008.1:0-3096 GCA_035620755.1 Myxococcota bacterium | reverse complement strand
CTCGGCGACCGCGAGCACCGCGCGGCCCGCGATCGCGAGCCGGTCGCGCGCACCGCGGCCGAGATCGCGCTCGACGGCGAGCGCGAGCGCATCGGGTCGCGCGTCGACCACCTCGTACGCGAGCGCCGCGCCGAGCCGCTCGGCGAGCTGCGCGGGAAACGCATCGCCGCGCTCGCCGCACGCGCCGCGCCCGACGAGCACGACCTCGGCGGCGCCGAGCTCGGCATCGAGATCCGCGCTCACCTCCCCGAAGCCCGCCGCGCGCGCGTAGCCGCGCGCGAACGCGTCGAGCGCACAGGCGCGCGCCGCGCCGCCAAAGCGCGCGAGCGCGAGCGCGAGCGCCACGCGATCCGAGTGCGGCAGCTCGGCGCGCTCGCCCGCACGAGCCACCGATCCGACGATCGCGAGCGCGCGCATCACGTCCGCGCTCGGGCGTCGCCCATGCGCTCCGCGACGAGCTCGGCGAGATCGCGCACCACGAGCGCCTGGTCCGCGGGCAGCGCCTGGCTGCCGGCCGCAAGCATCGGCTTGCAGAACGGGCAGGCGGTCACGACGGTGCGCGCGCCCGTCGCCGCGGCCTCGCGCGCGCGGATGTTCTCGACGCGGTCGCGGCCGCCGACGTCGAGCCACAGGCTGCCGCCTCCCGCGCCGCAGCAGAACGACTCTTTTCCGTGTCGAGGCATCTCGCGCCGCACGCCGGTCATCGCGTCGATCACCGTGCGCGGCGCGGCGGTCTCGCCATTGCCGCGCCCGAGGTAGCACGGGTCGTGGAAGGTCACGGGCCCGAGCCCCTGCATGCCCGCGAGCCGGCCCTCGGCGACGAGCTGCGCGAGGAACTGGCTGTGGTGCACGACGGAGAAGCGCGCGCCGAGCGCGGGATACTCGTTGGCGAGCGTGTTGAAGCAGTGGGGGCAGTGTGTGAGCACCGTCTTCACCGCGTGCGACGCGAGCAGATCGATGTTGTCGCGCGCGCACTGCCGGAACAGCCCCTCCTCGCCCGCGCGCCGCGCGGGGTCGCCCGTGCAGCGCTCGCGGCAGCCGAGGATCCGGTAGCGGATCCCGAGCCGCTCGAGGATCGCGATCATCGCGCGCGAAACCGCCTGCGCGTCGGGGTCGAAGCTTCCCGCGCAGCCGATCCAGTAGAGCAGCTCGATCGGCTCGCCGGGCTCGGCGACCGCGGGCGCGAGCCCCTGCGCCCAGGCGAGGCGCTCGCGGTTGGGCTTGCCAAATGGATTGAACGCGCTCGCGGTGGATTCGAACAGCGCCGCGGCGGCGTCCGGCACACCGCCGCCCTCGACGAGCGCGCGCCGCAGCTCGACGATCTTGCCGTAGACGTCGATCCCGACCGGGCACGCCTCGTTGCACGCGCCGCAGGTCGTGCACGACCAGAGCGCCTCGGGCGCGAAGCGGCCCGGAAGATCCGGCGCATCGAGCGCGGGTGCGCGCGAGGCCTCGCGAATGCCGAGCACGATCTCGCGCGGCTGCAGCGGCTTTCCCGCGGCGCTCGCGGGGCACGCGGCGTTGCAGCGCCCGCACGTGGTACACGCGTCTGCGTGAAGCAGATCGTTCCAGTCGAGCGCGCTCGCGGTCGCGGCGCCGGGCGCGATCTCCGGGGATGCGGGCGCTCGCAGCTGCGCGATCGGCCGCCGGCCGCGCAGCGACCAGCTCGCGGCGCCGTAGAGCATGTGGCCGAAGAACAGCCACGGAAGCAGCGCGAAGAACAGCACGCAGAGCGCCGCGTGCGCGCCCCATAGAGCGCGGTGCCAGCCGAGCAGCGTCTCGGCGCGCGCGCCGAGCGCGTCGATCGCGAGCGCGAGCGCATAGCCGACCGCGCTCCAGCGCTCGAACGCGGGCAGCTCGACCGCGATGCGCGCAGCCTCGAGCGCGAAGCCGCTCAGCGCGATCGCGAGCAGCAGCCAGGCGAGCGCCGCGACCCACCACGCCTGCAGCAGCCGCGGCTCGGCGCGCGCGTGCCGGCGCCAGAGGAACATCAGCAGGCCCGCGCAGAACGCGAGACCGCCGAGGTCGATCAGCAGCGACGCGATGCGGTAGAACCAGCCGTAGAAGAAGTGCAGCGGCGTCTGGTGCTCGAGGAACACGAGCGTCGTCCCGACGAACAGCACGAAGAATCCGTAGACGACGAGCAGGTGCGCGATGCCCGCGTAGCGATCGCGCCGCAGCGGCTGCTGGAATGCGAGGTAGCGCGCGAGCGCGCGCAGCCGCTCGCCGAGCGGCGGCCGCGGCGTCGCGGGCGGCCGCGCGCGGTGGCGCACGGAGGCTCGGCGCAGCAGCGCGAGCGACGCCCAGCCGAGCGCCGCGAGCGCGAGCGCGTAGAACGCCGAGACCAGCCAGCCCGGCACGTTGCCGAGAATCTCGCGCGTGACCTCGCCCGCGCTCATCGCGCGCCCGCCGCAGCCGCGTCGAGCTGCGCCTCGAAGGCCGCGAGCACCGCGCGCAGATCGCCGACCACACCGAGCTGCGCAGCGCGGAAGATCGGCGCATCGGGATCACTGTTGATCGCGACCACGTGCTTCGCGTCCGCGATGCCCGCGAGATGGTGGCTCGCGCCGCTGATCCCGCACGCGAGGTAGAGCGCGGGCGCGACCGCCTTTCCGGTCTGCCCGACCTGGCGCTCGCGATCGATCCAGCCGAGGTCGACCGCGACGCGGCTCGCCGCGAGCGCCGCCCCGAGCCGCCTCGCGATGCGCGCGAGCAGCTCGAAGCCCTCGGCGCCGCCGAGGCCACGGCCGCCCGCAACGATGCGATCCGCGTAGCGGATGTCGACCGCCGCGGGATCCGCGGAAATCTCGCTCTCGACGCGCAGCGGCTCCGCGCCCACCTCGGCCGCGCGCACGCGTTCGACGCTGCCGACGCGAGCGGGATCGGCCGCGCGCGCTTCGGCGACACCGGCGCGCAGCGTGAGCACGGCGGTCTCGCCGTCCCCGAGCAGCGAGGTGCGCGCGAAGCGACCGCACGCGCTCAGCGCGGTCAGCGCGATCCGCCCCGAGCGATCGAGCGCGGCCTGCAGCGCGGGCGAGATCAGGCGCCAGCCGCGGCGCAGCGCGAGCCGCGCCGCCCACTCACGGCCGTCGGGGT
>DASPGF010000007.1:0-3239 GCA_035620755.1 Myxococcota bacterium | reverse complement strand
AATGGCGGTGTGTTCGGCTCGTTGCTGTCGACGCCGATCCTGAATCCGCCGCAGTCGGCGATCCTCGGGCTGCACAAGATCGAGGATCGACCGATCGCGCGTGACGGCGCCGTCGTGATCCGCCCGATGATGTATCTCGCGCTCTCCTACGATCACCGCATCGTCGACGGGCGCGAGGCGGTGTCGTTCCTGGTCCGCGTCAAGCAGCGCCTGGAGGAGCCCGAGCAGCTCCCGATGGATCTGGAGGCTTCCTGAGGAATCGATGAGCGAAACGGCCTACGACCTCGTGGTGATCGGCGCCGGGCCCGGCGGCTACGTGGCCGCGATCCGCGCCGCGCAGCTCGGCATGAAGACCGCGCTGGTCGAGAGACGCGCGGAGCTCGGTGGAACCTGCCTCAACGTGGGCTGCATTCCCTCGAAGGCGCTGCTGCGCTCATCGGAGCACTACGCGCAGTTGCAGCACGGGCTCGGCGACCACGGCATTCGCGTCTCCGGCGTCGAGCTCGACCTCGGCGCGATGATGGCGCGCAAGGCGAAGGTCGTCGCCGACCTCGGCAAGGGCATCGAGCACCTGCTGAAGAAGAACAAGGTCGAGCGCGTGCAGGGCACGGCGAGCCTCGCGGCGCCCGGCGCGGTTGCCGTGGCTCGCAGCGACGGCAGCGCGCAGACGCTTGCGGCGCGCAACGTCCTGATCGCGACGGGATCCGAATCATCGACACTCGAAGGCGTCGAGGTCGACGAAAAGCGCATCGTGAGCTCGACGGGCGCGCTGAGCCTCGACGCCGTGCCCGATCGCTTGCTCGTGATCGGCGCGGGCGCGATCGGCCTCGAGCTCGGCTCGGTGTGGTCGCGACTCGGCTCGCGCGTCACGGTCGTCGAGTACCTCGATGGCGTGCTGCCCGGCATGGATCGCGAGCTCGGCCGGCACGCGCTGCGCATCCTGCAGCGGCAAGGGCTCGAGTTCCGCTTCTCGCAGCGGGTGACCGGCGCGAGCGTCGACGCGCGGAGCGTTCGCGTGGGTGTCGAGCCGCGAGCCGGCGGAGATCGCGGCGAGATCGAGGCCGACGTCGTGCTGCTCGCGGTCGGACGCCGTCCCTTCACGGCGGGGCTCGGGCTCGAGCGCGCGGGCGTGACGCTCGACGCGCGCGGCTTCATCGAGGTCGACGAGCGCTTCGAGACGCGCGCCGCGGGAATTTACGCGATCGGCGATTGCATTCCGGGGCCGATGCTCGCCCACAAGGCCGAGGACGAGGGCTCGGTCTGCGCCGAGCTCATCGCCGGGCAGAGCGGCCGGGTCGACCCCGACCGCATTCCGAGCGTCGTCTACACCGCGCCCGAGATCGCGAGCGTCGGCAAGAGCGAGGAGTGCCTCAAGGAGCAGGGCGTCGAGTACCGCGTCGGGAAGTTTCCGTTCTCCGCGAACAGCCGCGCGCGCGCGACCGGCGAGACCGATGGCTTCGCGAAGATCCTCGCCGATGCGGCGAGCGATCGCGTGCTCGGCGCGCACATCATCGGCCCGCTCGCGGGCGATCTGATCGCCGAGCTCGTGATCGCGCTCGAGTTCGGCGCCTCGGCGGAAGACGTCGCGCGCACCTGCCACGCACATCCGTCGATGGCGGAGGCCGTGCGCGAAGCCGCGCTCGCGCTCGGCGGGCGCGCGATTCACGCCTGAAGCGTCGCGCTCAGGCGGCGCTGCTCGCGATCGCGTCGGCGATGTCGCGGCTCAACGCTTCGAGCGTGCGGCTCAGCGCTGCAGCCATCGCGCCGATCGACGCGTCGGCGGCGCGCTCCGCGTGCGCCGAGAGCCGCAGCGGAGTCGCCTCCGAGCCGTCCTCGCGCAGCAGCCGCCAGCGCGCGGCGAGCCGCGCCTCGCCGTCGTCGCTTCCCTCGAGCTCGATCACCGCGACCTCCACGCGGTAGTCGACCGCGAGCTGTGTCGGCCAGGGGTAGACGACCACGCGCTCCGTGCCGAGCAGCCGCGCGAGGTTCTCGGCGATCACGCGCGGCACGCTCTGCTCGAGCGGCTCGGCCCACTGCGCGAAATCCGCGACGCGCACCTCGTTCGCGCCCGTGCGCGTGACGATCTGCGGGCGGTTCAGGATCTCCGGAAGGCTGATCCTGCCGATCGCCAGGCGCAGCGCGGCGCCGCCGGGCTGCGGAGCGCCAGCCGGAACCGTCGGCGCGAGCACGAACAGCTGCACGGGGCGCGCGGTGGTCGGGCCGAAGCAGCCGCTCGACAGCGCCGCGAGCACTGCGAGCAGACCGGCGCGCCGGGTGCAGCGCATCACGATCCTCCCGAGCGGCCGCGCAGCAGCGCGTCCGGATTCCGCTCGAGGTACTCGGCGAGCAGGCGGATCGAGCGGGCGGCGGCGGTCAGCTCGGTCAACATGCGGTCGAGTTCGTAGCGCATCGGCGAGCCTTCGGCCGCGAGCGACAGCGATTGCCGAACGGATGCGAGCGTCTGCTGCGCGGCGGCGAGCGTCTCGTTGACCTCCGCGAGCGTGAGCTCGGCTTCGCTCGAGAGGGACCCGACCCGATCGTCGAGATGCGCGATCAGCGCCTGCAGGTCGTCGAGTGCCTCGTTCGTGTGCGCGCCGACCCGGCGCAGCTCTCCCGAGCTCACGAGCTCGTTGATGCCCGTGAGGATTCCCTCGAGCTCGGGGGAAGCGAGCAGCGCCTTGATGCCCGAGAGAACGTGGCGCGCATCGCTCACGAGATCTTGAATCGAGAGCTCTTCCATGGTCTCGGTGAACTCGTGCATGCTCGATGGAATCGTCGGCATCACGAGGTAATCGTCGACCGTCTCGAGCTCGGCGGGCGCGCGAGCGGGGTCGATGTCGAGCTGAACGCTGAGCTGCCCCGTCACGATGCTCTGCAGCTGGAGCTGCGCGCGCAGCCCGCGCTGGATCAGCTCCGGCACGAAATCGCCGTCGCCGTCCGTCGCGCCGACCTCGATGATGCGGCGGCGCTGCAGCTCGAGATAGACGGGGATCTTCACCGAGAGATCCTGCGCGTCGAGCTGCACCTCGATGCGGCGCACGATGCCGACCTTGACGCCGCGAAAGTTGACGGGCGCGCCATCGTTGAGGCCGCCGATCGACTCCGGGAAGTAGGCCACGTAGGTCGAGGTCTCGGTGAAGAAGCGGCCGCCGCCGAACACCGCGAGCGCGATCACGATCAGCGCGATCGCTCCGAGCAGGAACAAGCCGATCAGCGTCGGGCTGGCGTTCTGGCTCACA
>DASPGF010000006.1:0-15151 GCA_035620755.1 Myxococcota bacterium | reverse complement strand
CGCAAGTTGAGCGGCCACGGGTACTCGGCGAGCGCCGCGAGCGCGTCCTCGCCGAAGCGCCGCGCGCGCTGGCGCCGCGCGCTGCACCAGGCGAGCGCGGTAGCGCTCGCGAACGCGGCGATGCGCGCGGGGCGCTCGCGCAGCGTCGGAGCGCGCAGCGCAAGACCCGCGAGCGCGTCGCGAAGCGCGGCGTCGAGCGCGCTTGCGCATCCCGGAATCTCGTCGCCGCTGCTCGCGATCCAGCGCACGACCCGCGCGCTCGCGGCGTCGCCGGGCAGGCCGAGCTCGATCCAGCGCGCGAGCACCCGCTGGGTCGCGCGCGGCAGCGCGTCTACGTCCTCGAGCCAGATCGTGCAGCGCCTCGCAGCGCCGCCGAGCGCCTCGCCGAGCGCGCGCCGCAGCGCCGCGCCCGTCATGCCGCGCTCGCAGGGAACGTGGACGAGCTCGCTCCGCGGGTCGGCGCCAAACAGGTGGACGTAATGGGCGAGCAGACCGCGGCCCGTCCCCGCCTCGCCGCGAATCAGCAGCGGCACGTCGCCGAGCTGCGGGTCGAGCGCTCGCAGCAGCTCGGGCAGCTCGACGTCCGCGAACCAGCGCGCGAAGCGCCGAGCGATCGCGTCGCGCGCGGGTCGCCGCGAGAGCGCGAGCGGCGCACTCTCGTGCGCTGCTGCGCTCGCGCCGTGGATGCACTCGCGCAGGCTGCGTGCGTCCGGCGAGTCGCCGATCAGCACCGCGTCGATCGCGTCGAACAGCGCGCGCGCGCGGTCGACCTGGCCGCTGGCGGGCGCGAGGATCCAGCGCGCCTGGGGCGCGCGCAGCGCGGTCTGATGCGCGAACTCGAGCTCGGCTTCGAAGTCGCCCGCGAGGCCGAGCAGCACCACGTCCGGGGAGGGCGACGCGCCGAAGACCGGATCGCCCGGCGCGCCGGAGAGGGCGCCCTCGGGGCTTCCCGCGGCGCGAATCAGCGCAGAACGCTGCCGCGGATCCCGATGTACGATCCAGAGCGTGGTCATCGAAAGTCTCAATGGCTCCCGGTCGACGGAGCGTCGCGCCGGGTCGCGCGCATACGTGCCCACGCGCCCTAGCGCAAGCGCCGTGCCAACCGAATTGCTTGCGCAAATCGCGCTTCAAGCCCGTGACGGCGCGCGCGATTCATCGGGCCGCGCGCGCGCCGAATTGGCTTCTCACGCGCCACCGTCGGGCGTCGCGGGCTCAAATTGGGAAAAAAAGTGCCCACGCGCGCGAACGTTGCCCGGGCCGGAGCCCTCTGTCAGAGTAGTCGAGCTTCCGGGGGGAACGTGGCGGTGATCGATCGCGGACCCGAAGTCCGCCTGCGCAGCTGGTTCAACGAGCCCTACAACGACGCGATCTCCGCCGCGCGCACCTGCTACTCGCCGCGCGTGATCGATCCCGACGAGGTCACCGAGCAGCAGCGCGAGAGCATCGGGCCGCTGACCTTCGAAGGCGGTCACCACACCGTGTATCAGCACGCGAGCTTCGAGTTCGCGCTCTCGGGAATCTCGCGCCAGCTCGTCTGGTCGTTCCTGCACGCGTTTCCCTACTACAACACCGAGCAGCAGAGCCAGCGCTACGTGCGCCTCGACGAGATCGCCGCGCACGTCCCCACCGCGCTGACGGGCCGCGCGCGCGCGATCTTCGTCGCGTCGATCGAGCGTTCGTGGCGCGCCTACCGCGAATTGACGGCGCGCCTGGCGGTCGTGAGCCTCGGCGTGCTCTCGGACCTGTGGCGCCTGCCGGCTCGGAAGTCGCTCGCGTTCGGCCGCAGCATCGCGCGCGAAGCCGAGAAGCGCGCGATCGAGACCGCGCGCTACGCGGTTCCGATCGCCTGCCACACGGCGATGGTCTACACCGTCTCGGGTATCGTGCTGCATCGGCTGCGGCGAATGGTGCGCGCGGCCGACGTGCCGCGCGAGGCGGCCGACGTGATCGACCGCATGGTGAAGCAGGTCGAGCGCATCGACGCCGATTTCTTCGCGCGCATCGGCGAGCCCCCGCGCGAGCTCGACGAGGTGGTCGAGCGCGACATCGCGCCGCCGGGCGTGGGCGATGCCGCCGGCGCCGAGGCGTTCGACAAGTCGCTCGACGGCCGCCGCTCGCGGCTGATCGACTACAGCGCGCGCGCGCCCGAGGTGATCGCCGCTGCCGTGCGCAACGTGCTCGGCTGCTTCGACCTCGACGACGAGGCGGCGCTCGAGCTCGTGCTCGACCCCGCCCGCAACCCGTATCGCGTCGACACGCTCAACGTATCGACCCACGCGCCGATCATGCGCACGCTCGCGCACGCCCACTACACGTTCCGCAAGAAGCTGTCGCACAGCGCGGATTCGCAGGATCAGCGACACCGGACGGTGCCGGGATCGCGCCCGCTGCTCTCGCGCACCGTTCCCGCGCGCGTCGACGTCGTCGAGCCCGAGCTGATCCGAGAGGACCCCGAGTCGCACGCGATCTTCGAGCAGGCGGTCGGCGAGGCGTGGCATGCGCGCGCGCGGCTGCTCGCCGAGGGCGTCGAGCCGGAGCTCGCGCTCTACGTGCTCCCCAACGCGCTCGCGGTGCGGTTCGAGGAGTCGGGCGCGCTGCTCGACCTGCTCCACAAGTGGACGATGCGCACCTGCTTCAACGCGCAGCGCGAGATCTGGCAGGCGTCGATGGACGAGATCGAGCAGGTCGGTGCGGTGCACCCGAGCCTCACGCGCCACATCGGGCCGCCCTGCTTCGTGCGCAGCGGCATCGCGCGCCCGCGCTGCACCGAGGGCTCGCATTTCTGCGGCGTTCCCGTGTGGACTTCCTATCCCGAAGTCGCGCGGATCATCTGAGTCGCCTCGTCTCGATCTCGTGTCCGGAAGTCGCGTGGACCCTCTGACTCGTCCCGGCATGGAAGCGGCGCCCCGCAGCCGCGCGGAGCATTGGATCCGCCGCGCGCAGCCGCGCGATCTCGATCGCATCGCCGCGCTCTGGATCGCGCTCAGCGAGCAGCACGCGGCGCGCGATCCGCTGTTCGAGCTGCGCCGCGGTGCGGACGTCGAGGTGCGGCGCCTGCTCGCCGCGCAGCTGCGCGATCCGGATGCCGCGCTGTTCGTCTGCGAGCGCGACGGCGCGTTGTGCGGCTTCTGCAGCGTGCGCATCGACCGCGCGCCGCCGATCCAGCTCGAGCGCGAGCGAGCGGAGATCACCGACCTGCACGTGAGCGCGGGCGAACGCCGCCGCGGTGCGGGCCGCGCGCTCGTCGAGCGCGCGCTCGAGTGGATCGCGCAGCGCGGCGTCGCGCGTTGCGAGGTGCGCGTCGCGGTGCGCAACACCGAGGGCCAGCGCTTCTGGCGCGCGCTCGGCTTCGACGACCTGATGGACGTGCTGCAGCGCCGGCTGTAGAGTTACACGCGCCCGCGGACCGCCGCCGAGGATCCCCGATGAGTCGATCGCAACAGCGCGACGCGCACGCCGCCGACGAGCTCAACCCGCTCGCGCGCGAGCTCAACGCCAAGCTCGAGGCGGTCGCCCCCGAGATCTTCGCGATGCTCTCGGCGATGGGCCGACGGCTCTACTTTCCGAAGGGCATCCTCTCGCAGTCCGCGGAGGCGAGCCAGAAGGCGAAGCGCTACAACGCGACGATCGGCATCGCGACCGAGGGCGGCGGCCCGATGCACCTGCCCTCCGCCGCGAAGCACCTCGCCGGCATCTCGCCCGCCGACGCGTTTCCGTACGCGCCGCCCGCGGGCCAGCCCGCGCTGCGCGAGTGCTGGCGCAAGAAGCTGCTCGCCGAGAATCCGTCGATGCGCGACAAGCGCTTCGGCCTGCCCGTGGTGACGAGCGCGATCACGCACGGAATCAGCCTCGTCGGAGATCTGTTCGTCGACCCGGGCGACCGCATCCTGATCCCCGACAAGCTCTGGGGCAACTACCGCCTCACCTACGAGGTGCAGCGCCGCGCGCAGATCGCGACCTTCCCGTTCTTCACGCGCGGCGGCTTCAACGTCGAGGGCTTCGCGCGCGCGCTCGCCGAGCAGGCGGTGGGCCGCGACAAGCTGATCGCGCTGCTGAACTTCCCCAACAATCCGACGGGCTACATGCCCACGCCCGCGGAGGGCGAGGCGCTGATCGCCGCGCTGCTCGCGCAGGCCGAGGCCGGCACGCGCGTGGTCGCGGTGTTCGACGACGCCTACTTCGGGCTCTTCTACCACCTCGGCGCGCGCAGCATGACCGAATCGCTGTTCGGGATGGCCGCGAACCGCCACCCGAACCTGCTCGCGATCAAGCTCGACGGCGCGACCAAGGAGCTGTTCGTCTGGGGCCTGCGCTGCGGCTTCATCAGCATTGCGCCCGGCCGCGCGGCGAGCGCAGACGCGGTGGCCGAGGTGCTCGACGCGAAGCTGCGCGGCGCGATTCGCGGCGGAATCTCGAACATCCCGCAGCTCTCGCAGTCGATCGTGCGCAAGCTGCTCGAGTCGCCGACGATCGCCGCCGAGCGCGCCGCGAAGCTCGAGACGCTGCGCGCGCGCGCCGAGAAGGTCTACCAGATCGCGAACGCGCCCAAGTTCGCGTCGAGCTGGGACGTGTACCCGTTCAACAGCGGCTACTTCATGTGCGTGGCCGCGAAGGGCGTCGAGGCGGAGAAGGTGCGCCTGCACCTGCTCGACCACTACGGGATCGGCGTGATCGCGACGAGCCCGACCGACATCCGCATCGCGTTCTCGTCGCTCGAGCTCGCGGACATCGAGCCCGTGTTCGAGGATCTCCACAAGGCGATCCAGGAGATGCGCTGAATCGCGCCGTGTCCGCTCGGCTCAGTCGAGGCGGTCGAGCTGCTCGAGGATGTCGATCAACGTGTAGACGCCGTTCGCGAGCGATGCGACGTCGGCGCGCTCGTTGTGGCCATGCACGCCGTCGGAATCCTCGCGACGCATCGCGCGCGGCGTGAAGCCGTAGGCGGTGATGCCGAGGTCGCGGAAGTAGTGGGCGTCCGTGAAGCCGATCGTGACGATCGGCACCGCGTGCGCGGGCGGAGTCGCCGTCGCAGCGACCGCCTCGATCGCCGCGAACAGCGGAGTGTCGTCGTCGGAGCTGCGCGACCCGAAGCTCAGCAGCGGCTCGACCTGGATGCCCGGATCGGCGACGGCCAGCTCGACGCGCTCGATGAAGCGCTCACAGCGCTCGCCGGGCAGCAGCCGCGCGTCGATGTGCGCGCTGGCCTCGGCGGGGAGCACGTTGGTGCGCGAGCTCCCCTGGAGCACGGTGATGGTGTGGGTGTTGGTGACGAGGGCCGCCTGCACGCGCAGCGTCATGAAGCGGTTGCGGAAATCCGCATCCTCGGCGAGGCCGTAGGCGAGATCCGCGAAGCCCGCCGCATCCTCGGGCGGAGCGAGCGTCGCGAGCTTGCGGTACATGCGCGCGACCTCCGGCACGACGCGGATCGGTGTCTCGATGCGCTGCACGCGCTCGAGCGCGCCGATCAGCCGCGGCACCGCAGCGTCGAGCGGTGGCGTGGAGCTGTGGCCGGGCGTGCCGCGCGCGACCACGCGCAGCCAGCAGGGGCTCTTCTCGACCACGCCGATCCGCCACAGCGGGGGCTCGTTGCCGCGCGTGAGGATGCCGCCGCCCTCCGTGAGCAGGAACTCCGCACCGTCGAGCAGCTTGCGTTTCTCGCGCGTGAGGAAGCCCGCGCCGTCGAGGCCGCCGCTCTCCTCGTCGGGCGTCGAGAGGAAGATCACGTCGCGCTTGAGCGGGACCTCGCGCCGCGAGAGCTCGAGCAGCGTGAGCAGGTGCATGATCGCCATGCCCTTCGCGTCGAGCGCGCCGCGGCCGATCACGAGGTCGTCCTCGCGCACGCCCGCGAACGGGTCGTGCTCCCAGGCGCTCGCATCCGCTGGGACGACGTCGAGGTGCGAGAGCAGGATCAGCGGCCGCCGCTCGCCGCTGCCGCGCACCACGCCCCACACGGCCGCGCGCCCGAGCTGCGATTCGCCGCGCGGCGTGTCGATCACGCGCGTCTCGATGCCCGCGCTCGCGAGGATGCCCGAGAAGAACACCGCGAGCGGCTTCTCGTCGCCCGGTGGATTGACGGTCTGGAATTGGATCGCGCGCGAGAGCAGGTTCGCGAGCCGAAGCTTGGTGCGCTCGATGTCGCCCGCGTCGTGCTTCGACTCCGCGGTCGGGCTCGCGCAGCCGGTCAGCGCGAGAAGTAGTGAAAAGCCAGCGAGAATGGGCCGCGTGGGCATCACGCTTCTGTGGTGATAATGCATCACTTCGACTCGCCCGAAAAATTCGCTGTCGGTCCCGGGGTTCGACCGATAATGCCGTGCATTGCGCGTCCGCGAAAGCTAACTATTGGCCCGCAGCGCAACCGCGGAGCGTCTGGTCGGCCGCGCGTTGCGGGCGTCGGGGGGAGCCTGCTGCATGCCCACGAACCGACCCTGTTCGAATCAGCGGCCTACCAGGGTTCAGTTCTCCTGTGCGCGCTCGGCGATGAGCCTGGCGCTGTCATGGACGGTCGGCGTCGCGGCCCTCGATGCCGCGCACGCAGCGAGCCCCGCCGCGATCGCGGGCGCCGCGGCCGCGCGCGCGAAGGCCGCCGACCCAAGTCAGGCGCTCCAGCCCGGGGCCGCCTCCGTCGGCGGCTCCGCTGCTTCCGCACCCGCACAGCCCGCGCAGATCGAGGGCGTGCTCGAGCGCGGACAGTCGCTCGCTCGCTCGCTTGCCGCGCGCGGCGTCGCGGCGCGCAGCGTCGACCAGATCGCGCGCGAGATGCGCGGCCACTTCGACTTTCGCCGCTCGCAGCCCGGCCACAGCTATCGGCTCGCGCTCGCGCCGAGCGGTGAGGTCGAGTCGTTCCACTACCGCATCTCACCGGTGATCGCCTACGAGCTGCGGCGCGGCACGGACGGCAGCTACTCGGTCTCGCGCAACGAGGCCGAGCTCTTCCCGCGCCAGGCGATGATCGCGGGCATCATCACCTCGAGCCTCTACGGCGCGATCACGGATCTCGGCGGCGAGCCTCAGCTCGCGAGCGATTTCGCGGACGTCTTCGCCTACGACGTCGACTTCTCGCGCATGATCCGAGCGGGTGACGAGTTCCGGATCCTCTACGAGCGGCTGTTCCGCCACGGCCGCGACGGCCGCGAGGTGTTCGTGCGCCCCGGCCGGATCCTCGCCGCGCGCTACGGTGGCGCGAACGGCGAGCATACGGCCGTCTACTTCGAGGCCGAGCAGGGGCGCGGTGGCTACTACCGGCCCGACGGCAGCCTGGTCGAGCGCCAATTCCTGATGGCGCCGGTGCAGTACGCGCGCGTGACGTCGAAGTACTCGCTCGCGCGCCGCCACCCCATCCTCAACGTCACGCGCCCGCACCAGGGGATCGACTACGCGGCGCCCGCGGGAACCCCGGTGTTCGCGGTCGCGCGCGGCGAAGTGATCTACAAGAGCTGGGCGGGCGGCTTCGGCAACCTGGTCAAGATCCGCCACGACGACGGCTACGTGTCCTACTACGGCCACCTCTCGCGCTTCTCGGATGGCCTGCGCGTCGGGCAGCCGGTCGGCCAGAAGCAGGTGATCGGCTACGTGGGCAGCACGGGGCTGTCGACCGGGCCGCACGTCTGCTTCCGGGTCGCGCGCGACGGCAAGTACGTCAACCCGATCCACCTGCCGAGCCCGGCCGGCGCACCGCTTCCCGACGAGTTCAAGCCGACCTTCCAGGTCTACCGGGACACGCTGCTCGCAGCCCTCGACTCGGGCCGGCTCGTCGCCTCGGACGAGGCGCTCTAGCCCGGACAGCTCGGCTGTCTCATGACGGAGCTCCTGCGGGCCGGGACCCAGTTGCCCGCGCAGCTGCGGTGTCGTGTGAGGGGTCCCCCGCTGGCGGGGGCCCAGTTGGCCGCTCTGGTCGGGGTGGCTGCGCCCGGGTACGTTCCGGCCGCGATGAGCCAGCCTCCCCCCTCGATGGTTCGCGCGCCGGGCAGCGCTCCGGCTCGCGCGCGCGGCGTGCGCGGGGCGTGCGAGCCGTGACGAGCGAGTCGCGCGGGCGCGCGCTCGCGGCGGTGCGGCGCGTCCGGGTCGGCTCGATCAACGAACCGAAGCTCGCGGCGGTGCGCAGCGCGATCGGCGCCTACGCTCCCGAAGCCAAGGTCGAGGGGGTCGCGGTGCCGAGCGGCGTGCCCGATCAGCCGGTCGGCTTCTCGGAGATCATCCGCGGCGCGCGCAACCGCGCAGCCGCCGCGCTGCGCGGCGCCGACTGCGATCTCGGGATCGGCATCGAGGACGGGCTGGTTGCGCTGTCGACCGAGGATGCCGGCGAGCCGATCGCCCACCTCAACATCGGCTGCGTGGCGATCACCGACGGCACGCGCACCTCGCTCGGCTTCTCGTCGGCATTCGGCTATCCGCCCGCCTGCGCGGTTCCGGCCGTTCGCGATCGCGTGCCGATCGGTGCCGCGTTCGACCGGCTCTGGGAGGCGCGGCGCGGCGAGGGCGCCGCGCGACCCTCGGCGCGCGGCGAGGGCAACATCGGCCGGCTCAGCGCGGGCGTGCTGCCGCGCGCCGAGTACGCGCGCCACGGCGTGCTGTGCGCGCTGGTCGCGTTCGTACAGCCCGATCTCTATCCGCTCGGCGGGGCCGCGCGATGAGCGGCACGCCGAAGACCGCGCCGGTTCCCGTCGAGTCGGTCGACGACCTCGTCGCGTTCCTGCGCGCGGGCGAGAAGCCGCGCGAGCGCTGGCGGGTGGGGACCGAGCACGAGAAGCTCGGGCTGCACGGCGCGACGCTGAGCCCGGTCGCGTACGAAGGCGAGCGCGGCATCCGCGCGCTGCTCGAGCGCATCGCCGAGCTCGGCCGCTGGGAGCCGGGCTTCGAGGAGGGCAACCTCGTCTCGCTGCAGCGCGACGGCGCGAGCATCACGCTCGAGCCGGGCGGCCAGCTCGAGCTCTCGGGCGCGCCGCTGCGCACCATCCACGAGACCTGCGCGGAGTTCCGCGCGCACCTCGAGCTCGTGCGCGCGGCATCCGCGCCGCTCGACATCGTCTGGCTCGGGCTCGGCATGCACCCGATCCACTCCGTCGACGAGCTGCCGCGCATGCCGAAGCAGCGCTACCGCATCATGCGCAGCTACCTGCCGACGCGCGGCTCGCGCGGGCTGATCATGATGTTCGCGACCGCGACCGTGCAGGCGAACTTCGACTACGAGAGCGAGCGCGACATGATCGAGAAGGTGCGTACCGCGCTGATCGTCTCGCCGATCGTGTCGGCGATCTACGCGAACTCGAGCCTCTCCGAGGGCAAGGCGAACGGCTTCGTGTCGCGACGCCTCTACGCGTGGACCGACACCGATCCGGATCGATGCGGCATGCTGCCGATCGCGTTCGAGCCGGATTTCGGCTACCGGCGCTACGTCGAGTGGGCGATCGACATCCCGATGTTCTTCATCTCGCGCGACGAGCGCTTCGAGCCCGCGCACGACATGACGTTCCGGCAGTTCCTCGAGCGCGGGCGCGGCCGCGAACGCGCGACGCTCGCGGATTTCGCGCTGCACCTCACCACGCTGTTTCCCGACGTGCGCGTCAAGCAGTTCATCGAGGTGCGCGGCGCGGACGCCGTGCCGCCGGGGCTCACCTGCTCACTGCCCGCGCTCTGGAAGGGCATCCTCTACGATTCCCGCGCGCGCGAAGCCGCTGCAGCTCTCGTCGATGCGACGCAGGCCGAGCGCGAGGCCGCGGGCGATTCGGCGGCGCGCCAGGGCCTCGCGGGCCGCTACGCGGGCCGGCCGCTGCTCGGGCTCGCGCGCGAGCTCGCCGAGATCGCGCGCGGCGGCCTGCAGCGGCTCGGCGCGGACGAGGCGGCCTTCCTCGATCCGATCTTCGCACAGCTCGACACGGGCAAGAGCCCGGGGCAGGTCGTGCTCGAGTGCTGGGAGGGGAAGTGGGAGCGCTCCTTCGAGCGCCTGATCGAGTACGCGCGCTATTGATCGGGTGCGCGCGGGTGGCTCGATGCGCGCGCGGAGGTTCGGCCGATGTCCATTCTGATCTACACCAAGCCGAGTTGCCCCTACTGCACGGCTGCGAAGAGCCTGCTCGCGTCCAAGGGCGTCGAGTGGACGGAGATCGACATCGAAGCCGAGCCCGCGCGCCGCGACGAGATGATCGAGCGCAGCGGCCGCAAGACGGTGCCGCAGATCTTCGTCGGCGAGGTCCACGTGGGCGGCTTCGACGAGCTCGCGGCGCTCGAGCGCGCAGGCAAGCTCGATCCGCTGCTCGCGAACGAGCGCAAGAGCGGCGCGCGAAGCGGCGGCGGCAGCGAGCGCCGGCGCGTCGTGATCGTCGGCAGCGGTCCCGCGGGCTACACGGCGGCGATCTACGCCGCGCGCGCGGAGCTCGAGCCGCTGGTCGTCGCGGGCCTGCAGTTCGGCGGGCAGCTGATGCTCACGACGGACGTCGAGAACTACCCGGGCTTTCCCGAAGGCGTGACCGGGCCCGAGCTGATGGAGCTGTTCCAGAAGCAGGCCGAGCGTTTCGGCACGAAGATCGTGATGGAGGACGCGACCGAGATCGACTGCTCGTCACGCCCGTTCCGGGTCGCGGTCGGGGATCGACACTACAGCGCCGACGCGCTGATCCTCGCGATGGGCGCGTCCGCGAAATGGCTGGGCATCGAGTCGGAGCAGCGCCTGCTCAACAAGGGCGTGTCGGCGTGCGCGACCTGCGACGGCGCGCTGTTCCGCGGCAAGCCGATGGCGGTGGTCGGCGGCGGTGACACCGCGCTCGAGGAGGCGCTGTTCCTCACGCGCTTCGCGACCCAGGTCTACGTGATCCACCGTCGGGATTCGCTGCGCGCGTCGCGGATCATGCAGGAGCGCGCGCGCAAGCACGCCAAGATCGAGTTCGTCTGGGATTCGACGCTCGACGAGGTGCTCGGCGATTCGTTCGTCTCGGGCGTGCGCGTCCGCAACGTCAAGACGGGGGCGCTGCGCGAGCTGCGCGTCGAAGCGGTGTTCATCGCAATCGGGCACGAGCCCAACACGAAGCTCGTCAGGGGCCAGATCGCGCTCAACCCCGTCGGCTACATCTCGATCGTGCCGGGCTCGAGCCGCACGAATGTCGAGGGCGTGTTCGCGTGCGGCGACGCGATGGATCCCGTCTATCGACAGGCGGTCACGGCTGCGGGCACGGGCTGCATGGCGGCGATCGACGCCGAGCGCTGGCTCGCCGAGCAGGGCATCGAGTGACGGAGCTCGCGCTGCCGCTGATCGCGGTCGGGTTGGTGGCCCTGGTCGGGCTCGGAGCGATCACCCACGCGCTGCGCGCGCCGCAGGCGCGGCGCGATCCGACGGAGTCGGAGCTGCAGCAGGTTGCGCTGGCTGCGTTCGCATTCCATCGCAGCCGCCGCGCGCCCGATCCTTCATCCCCCACGGGCTCGATGTGGTCGAGCGCGGGCCGAATGCGACAGCTCGCGCGGTTCCGCCGGTAGCGCGCGGGCCGCGTCGGCTGGCGCGCGGCGGCGCTGGAGCGAGGCATGGCGACCTACAGGGTCAAGAGCGGTGGATCCGAGCACATCGTCACGGTCGTCGACGAGGCGACCGGCGGCGCGAGCGTTGTGGTCGACGGCCGCGCGTTCCACGTCGACCTGTTGGCGGATTCGGAGGCCGCCGCCGCGGAGCGCGCACGGCGCCCCGCGCTCGCGACGCGCTCGACCGCGGCGCTGGTCGAGGCGAGCGCCGACGAGGGACGCATCCACGCGCCGATTCCCGGCAAGATCATCGCGATCGCGGTCTCGGTCGGCGACATCGTCGCGGTCGATCAGGTCGTGATGAAGCTCGAAGCGATGAAGATGGAGAACGAGATCATCTCGCCGGTCTCGGGCATCGTGAAGGAAATTGCGGTGAGCGAGGGAGCGGAGGCGGCGTCGGGCCAGCTGCTGATCTCGATCGGCTGATTGCTTCGGGCCGAGATCGGATGCGCGCGAGTTGCGTGCATCGGCGTGGAGTTCGCGGCGCCGCCTAGCAGCGGCGCGAGCTACCCCGCGCCCGCCAGCCGCGGCTCTTGCTCGCGGCTCTACACCGGCTTAGGCTTGTCGATCGATGTCGCTCTCGAAGGAAAAGCTCGAAGGCCTGATCTCGCGGTCGACCGACATCATCGTCGCGACCGACCGGCGGGGCCGCATCATCTACTACAACGACGGCGCGAGCCGCAGCCTCGGGTACACCCAGGACGAGATCCTCGGCAAGTTCGTCGCGACCGTCTACCCCAACGTCGAAGAGGCCAAGCGCGTGATGCGCGCGATGCGCTCGGGCGATCACGGCGGCAAGGGCATCGTCGAGACCTTCCAGACGACCTTCCTCTCGAAGAGCGGCGTTGAGATCCCGGTCGCGATGTCCGCGACGATCACCTACGACGAGTCCGGCGCGCCGGACGGGACCATCGGCTACGCGAAGGACCTGCGGGAGATCCTGCGCAAGGACAAGCTCGCGACGCTCGGCGAGGTCGCGGTCGGCCTCTCGCACGAGATCAACAACCCGCTCGCGGTGATCCTCAATCTCGTCGACCTGCTCGGCCGCGAGATCGAGAGGCTCGCCGGGGAGCGCGACTGCTCGGTGGAGTTCGAGCGGCTGCACGGCATCCAGCGCGAGGTGACTCGCATCGCGAGCATCCTCGGCCGACTCGAGGAGATGGTCGAGACCGAGAGCTACGCGACGACGTGTTACATCGGTCCGACACGCATGATCGATCTGCGCAGCCCGCGCGCGCGCGCGGTCGACGCGCCCGATCTCAAGGACATCCGGATCCTCGTGGTCGACGACGACCTCGGCATCTGCCGCTCGATCGAGGAGATGCTCTCCGCCGAGGGCTGCGTGGTCGAGACCGCGAGCAACGGCGCCGAGGGCCTGCGCAAGATCGAGACGTCGAGGTTCGACCTCGTGCTCACCGACGTCGTGATGCCCGAGATGGACGGCTACGAGCTGTTCAGCGCGATCCGCGAGCGCCAGCCGGAGCTGCCCGTGCTGATGATGACCGCGTTCCACTACGACCGGGACCACATCATCAAGCGCAGCCGGCTCGAGGGCCTCGAGGACGTGCTGTTCAAGAAGCCGCTCGATCCCGACCGGCTGCGGCGCGTCGTGCGCGAGACCGTCGATCGCAGGCGCGCGTAGCGGACGCCCGCGCGCTCGCCGCGCGGGCGCTCGCGTTGCGCTCGGGATCGCGCTTCCGCGCGGCGCTCCGCGCTGCCCCGGACCTCGAACGCCGATCGCCCGACGCGAGCGCCGCGTCAGCGATGCGGCGCGGGTACGTCGAGCAGCGACCTCGCCGCGCACAGGCCGATCACCGAGTGCGCGCCCGCCGCGCGCAGCGCGAGCGCGGCCTCGGCGAGCGTGCTGCCGGTCGTCACGACGTCGTCCACGAGCCAGATGCGCGCGGGAACGCGCACGCGCGCCTCGAACGCGCCGCGCACGTTCTCGCGGCGGCGGCTGCGATCGAGGCCCGTCTGGCTCGGCGTGTCGCGGATGCGCCGCAGCGCTGCCGGGTGGCAACGGACGCCGTGCTCGCGCGCGAGGCGGCGCGCGAGCACGCACGCGGGGTTGAAGCCGCGCTCGCGCAGCCGGCGTGGGTGCAGCGGCACCGGCGCGATCCAATCCGGTGTCGAGGCGGGCACGCGCGCCGCGGCCTCGCGCAGCATCGCGCCGACCACCGCCGCCGGCACCGGATCGAGCGCGCGCAGACCCGGACGCGGATACTTGAAGCGGTGCATCCAGTCGGCCGCGTCGCCCTCGAAACGCACCGCAGCGAGACAGGCCGCAAGCGGCGAGTCAGCCGGCCGAGCGCTCGGATCGCCGCGGCCGCGGCGGTCGCAGCCCGCGCAGCGCTCAGCGCCGTCGGAGCGCGGTGCGGCCTGGCAGAGCGTGCACGCGTCGGCCGCGATCCGCTCGAGGCGCAGGTCGCAGCGCGCGCACAGAGGCTCCCCAGCGGGCGTGCTCGTGCCGCACGCACCACAGCTCGGCGGCAGCAGCAGGTCGAGCGCGCCCTGCAGCAGCTCGGAGGCGCTCTGTGCTGCCACCTCTCCGAGGCGTCGCAGCTTCGACACGGCGGGCTCCGCGGGGCCGATCGGGGTGATGCGGGTCGCGGCGGTCTCGCGCGCTCGCGCGGCGCGCACCGCGCAGCCGCGCGGTGTCGCTGCGCGTCAAGCCGCGCGGACGATCAGGCTCTGTCCGGTCATCTCGCGCGGCTGCGCGAGGCCGAGCAGCTCGAGCACGGTGGGTGCGATGTCCGCGAGGCTGCCGTCGCGCAAACGGCACCCCGCCGCGTCCTCGGAGATCCACAGCAGCGGGACGGGGTTCGTGGTGTGCGCGGTGTGCGGCTCGCCGGTCTTGGGATCGACCATCATCTCGCAGTTGCCGTGATCGGCCGTGACGAGCAGCGTACCTCCGCGCGCGAGCACCGCCGGCGCGAGCCGCTGCAGCGCGGCGTCGACGCTCTCGACCGCCTTGAGCGCCGCCGAGAGCTTCCCCGTATGCCCCACCATGTCGGGGTTCGCGTAGTTGACGAGCGCGAACGCGAACTCGCCGCTCTCGATGCGGCGCACGACCTCGTCGGTGAGCTTCGCGGCGCTCATCTCGGGCTTGTCGTCGTAGGTCGCGACGTCGCGCGGCGACGAGATCAGCACGCGCTCCTCGCCCTCGAACGGCTCCTCGATGCCACCGTTGAAGAAGAACGTCACGTGGGCGTACTTCTCGGTCTCGGCGGCGCGCAGCTGGCGCAGCCCCGCGCGCGCGATCAGCTCGCCGAGTCCGTTGCGCGGCGTCTCGGCGGGAAACGCGATCGGCAGCTCGAACTGCGCGTCGTACTCGGTGAAGCACACGTAGGCCGCGAGCTTCGGAGCGGTCTCGCGCGCGAGCTGCCCCGCGAGCTGCTCGGGAATCGACCCGGTGATCGCGTTGGTGATCTGCCGCACGCGGTCGGCGCGGAAGTTGAAGCAGATCATCGCGTCTCCGTCCGCGAGCGCCGCGCCGCCGTCGATCAACGTGGGCTGGATGAACTCGTCACCCTCGCCGCGCTGGTAGGCCTGCTCGACCGCCTCGATCGGGTCGCGCGCCCGCAGGCCCTTCCGACACACAATGGCGTCGTAAGCGCGCTGCGTGCGATCCCAGCGCCGATCGCGGTCC
>DASPGF010000005.1:0-3616 GCA_035620755.1 Myxococcota bacterium | reverse complement strand
AGCTCCGAGGTGACCGCGTCGCAGATCGCGCGCGCGAGCTCGGCGTCTTGCGCGTCGCGCGCGGCCGGGTCCGCCGCGACTTGCGATGCTGCCGCGTCGCGCGCCGCGGGGTCCACCGCGATTGCCGATTCTGCCACGTCGCGCGCGATCGGAGCGGCCGCTGCGGCCGACCCTTCGCCGCCGCGCGCCGACGTGTCCGCGGCGCTCGCCAGCGAGCCGCCCTCAGCGCGCGCGAGCAGCGATCCGACCTGCAGCGCGAGGATGCGCAGCAGGCTCAAGTCCGCGCTGCCGAACGCACCGCCGTCGCCACGCTCGGTCGCGCACACCACGCCGATCGGCTTGCCGTCGCGCGGGATCGGCGCCACCGCGAACGCGCTCGAGCGGTAGCGGCCGTCGCTGCTGCGCGTCGCGAATCGCTGCTGCGCGCGCACGTCGTCGACCGCGAGGGCCCTGCCCTCCGCGAACACCGCGCCCGCGACGCCCGAGCCCACCTCGACCGCATCCATCGCCGCGGGCTCGACGTCGCAGCCCGTGGCGCCGGCCACGCGCAGCAGCCGCGATTCGCCGTCGAGCAGCATCAGCGAGGCGCGCGTGACGCCGAGCACGTCCGCGACTGCGCGCGCCGCGCGATCCGCGAGCGAAGCTCCCGCCTCGTCGGGCGCAGCCGCGCTCGACAGCTCGGCGAGCCGATCCTCGAGCGCGGCGAGCCGCGCGCAGAGCGACTCCCAGTTCGTGTGCAGCGCCGAGCTCAGCAGCGCGCGTCGCACCGAGAGCACGAGCTCCTCGTCGTGCAGCGGCTTTGCGAGGTAGTCGCACGCGCCCACGCGCAACGCCTCGAGCACGAGATCCTGATCGACCTGCGCGGAGAGCACGATCACGCGCAGCGCGGGCCTCTCGGCGACGAGGCGGCGCAGCAGCTCGAGTCCACCCGAACCGCTCGAGCCGACGTCGAGCACGACCGCGCCGATCTCGGGCCTCAACGCGAGCTCGAACGCGTCGCGCGAGCTCTCGGCGCTCGCGCATTCGATCGCCGCGCCGCGAAGCGCGTCGCAGATCGCCTCGCGAAAGAACGGCTCGTCGTCCACGACCAGCACGCGGCTCGATTCGTCGGCCATTGCGATTCCCTTCCAGTTTCAGCGAGCTTCAGCGAGCTCCAACGAGTTTCAACGAGCTCCAGCGAGTTTCAGCCAGCTTCCGACGGCTTCCTTCGGTTCCCGTTCGATCGAACTCCGGCTTCCGGCCGGCTGCCGTCCGGCTCCCGCGCGAGCGTCACAAGATGTAGCGCGAGAGGTCCTCGTCCTCGATCAGCCGCTCGAGCCGCTCGCGCACGAACTTCTCGTCGATCGCGATCTTGACCGGCCCGAGATCCGGCGCGCCGAAGCTCACCTCGTCGAGCAGGCGCTCCATCACGGTGTACAAGCGCCTCGCTCCGATGTTGTCCGTCCGCTCGTTCACGAGCGCTGCGAAGTTCGCGATCGCCTCGATCCCGTCGCGGCGGAACTCGAGCTCGACCCCCTCCGTCCGGAGCAGCTCCGTGTACTGAAGCACGAGCGAGTTCCGGGGCTCGGTCAGGATGCGCACGAAGTCGTCGCGGCCGAGGCTCGAGAGCTCGACCCGGATCGGAAAGCGGCCCTGCAGCTCGGGAATCAGATCCGAGGGCTTCGCGACGTGGAACGCACCCGCCGCGATGAACAGGATATGGTCCGTGTTCACCGGGCCGTGCTTGGTCTGGACCGTCGAGCCCTCGACGATCGGCAGCAGGTCGCGCTGCACTCCTTCGCGCGAGATCTCCGCGCCGCCGCGCGCGGTCGCGCTGCCGGCCACCTTGTCGATCTCGTCGATGAACACGATCGAGGTCTGCTCGACGCGCTCGATCGCGACCTCGCGAACGCGCTCCATGTCGACGAGCCGCGTCGCCTCCTCCGCGATCAGCGCGTCCCGCGCGGCGGCAATGCGCATGCGCCGCCGGCGCGAGCGGTGCGGAAACAGGCCGCTCAGCATGTCCTTGAACTGCATCCCCATCTCCTCGACGCCCTGCGGCGTGAAGATGGAGAGCGTCGGCGCGGGTCCGCCCGCGTCCTCGAGCTCGATCTCGACGTCGCGCTCGTCGAGCTTCCCCGCGTGCAGCATCGCGCGCAGCTTCTCGCGCGTCTCGGCCGCCGAGGGCTCGGGGCGCGCCGCCGCGGGCCCGCTCGCGCCGACGCCCGCATGCGCAGGGGCCGGAAGCGGCGGCAGCAGCGCATCGAGCAGGCGCTCCTCGGCGGCCTCCTCGGCTCGCGCGCGCACCGCCTGCTTCTCCTCGTCGAGCACGAGCGCCATCGCGGTGTCGACGAGATCGCGGATGATCGACTCGACGTCGCGGCCTACGTAGCCGACCTCGGTGAACTTCGACGCCTCGACCTTGATGAACGGCGCCTGTGCGAGCTTCGCGAGTCGCCGCGCCACCTCGGTCTTGCCGACGCCCGTCGGCCCGATCATGATGATGTTCTTCGGCGCGATCTCGTCGCGCAGCTCCTCCGGAACCTGCTGCCTGCGCCAGCGGTTTCGCAGCGCGATCGCGACCGCGCGCTTCGCCTCGTGCTGGCCGACGATGTAGCGGTCGAGCTCCGAGACCACCTCGCGCGGCGTGAAGGCCTGATCCGTCACGGAAGTGTCACCACGTTGATGTTCTCGTTGGTGTAGATGCAGATGCGCGCCGCGTAGCGCAGCGCCTGCTCGGCGATCTCCGCGGCGCCGAGCCGCGTGTGATCGGCGAGCGCGCGAGCCGCGGCGAGCGCGTAGTTTCCGCCCGAGCCGACCGCGACGATGCCGTCGTCGGGCTCGATCACGTCGCCGTTGCCCGAGACCACGAGCACGCAGTCGCGGTTGCCGATCAGCAGCAGCGCCTCGAGCCGCCGCAGCGCGCGGTCGCTGCGCCAGCTCTTGGCGAGCTCGACCGCCGCGCGGCGCACGTTGCCCGAGTGCTCGTCGAGCTTCGCCTCGAGCCGCTCGGTGAGCGCGAGCGCATCCGCCGCTCCGCCCGCAAAGCCGATCAGGACCTCGTGCTTGGCGGCCTTGCGCGTCTTGAGCGCCTTCTGCTTCACCACGGCGTCGCCGATCGTCACCTGGCCGTCGGCGGCCATCGCGATCCGGCCCTCGCGCAGGATCGCGAGCACCGTGGTCGAGCGAGCGCGCACGCCGCGCCTCATCGCGCGCTCCGCTTGCCGCCCGCGCGCGTCGCCCTCGCGCGCGGGTGCGTCGCATCGTATACGGCGATCAGCCGCTCGGCGGAGACCGCGGTGTATTTCTCGGTCGTCGACAGGCTCGCGTGGCCGAGCAGCTCCTGGATCTCGCGCAGGTCGGCGCCCATGTCGAGCAGGTGCGTGGCGTAGCTGTGGCGCAGGCGGTGCGGATGGACGCGGTCGTACAGTCCCGCGGCGCGCGCGCGCGCGCGCAGCACGCGGCGCACGTCGCGCACGCCGAGCCGGCTCCATCGGCCGCGCTTCGCGCGCAGCGCCGTGAACAGCGGCTGCGCCGCTCCGCTACCGGCCTCGCGCGCCGCGAGATAGGCCGCGAGCGTTCGACGCGCTTCGCTCGGCAGCGGCACCACGCGCTCGGCGCCGCCCTTGCCGAACAC
>DASPGF010000004.1:0-6715 GCA_035620755.1 Myxococcota bacterium | reverse complement strand
CGATGCCTGCGCATCCCGCCGCTCTCCGCGCCGCACGGCGCAATGAAGCTGGTGCCGGAGGCGGGATTTGAACCCGCACGGCCGTGAGGCCGGGGGATTTTGAGTCCCCTGCGTATGCCAGTTTCGCCACTCCGGCCCGAGGCGCGCGAAGATAACACGCGCGGCTTGCAGCCCAAACCGAGCAGCGCGTGCGAGTGGCTGCGCGCTTTTGACAGCGCTGCAGCGCGGCGGTAGTTTGCAGCGCGCGTGGGGCTGTAGCTCAGCTGGGAGAGCATCAGGCTGGCAGTCTGAGGGTCAGGGGTTCGATTCCCCTCAGCTCCACCAACTCCCGCCACGGTGACCGGTGGCTCGGCGGCGCGCCGACCGCGGCCGCTGATTGGTGTGAGAATCATGAGTCGGATTTCGGCGTGCCGCGCTCCATCGATCGTCGCGCAGCCACCTCAACCGAGCTCTCTGCCGGCCCCGTGACCCTTTACCGACTGGTTGGTGACTTCGCGTTGCGCCACTGGCGCGCGTATCTCAGCTCCGCCGCGATGCTGGTCGGCATCTCGCTGCTGACCGTCTGGGTGCCGCGCGAGGTCGGGCGCCTCGTCGATGGGCTCGTCGGCGGCAGCCTCGGCGAGCCGCCGCTCGGGCCGAGCCTCGCCATCCTCGTCGCGATGGGCGTGGCCATCTACTTCCTGCGCGTGGGCTGGCGTCTGCAGCTCTTCGCAGCCGCGTTTCGCCTCGGCGTCGAGCTGCGCACGCGGCTCTACGCGCGACTTGCGCAGCAGGGGCCCGGGTTCTTCGCGGGCAGCCGCACCGGCGACCTGATGGCGCGCGCGACCAACGACGTCGATGCGATCGAGATGGCCGCGGGCGAGGCGTTCCTCGCGGGCTTCGACGGAACGCTCACGCTCGTACTCGTGATCGCGATGATGTCGCTCGGCGTCGACTGGCGGCTCGCGATCGCTGCGCTGCTGCCCTTTCCCCTGATGGCGTTCGCGTTCTGGCTGATCTCGCGCCACGTGCACGACGCCTGGCGCGCGTCGCTCGACCGCTTCTCGAGCCTCAACGAGCACGTGCAGGAGAGCGTCGCCGGAGTGCGTACCCTGCGCGCCCTGGGTCTCGAACGCCAAGCCTCCGTCGAGCTCGCACGGCGCGCGGCGTCCGCAGGCAATGCCGTCTACGAAGCCTTGCGCTGGGAGGCCGCCTACGAGCCGGCGGTCGGCTTCACGCTCGCCACTGCGCTCGCTCTGACGCTGGGTGTCGGCGGCTCACTCATCTGGCAGGATCAGCTCTCGATCGGTCAACTCACGAGCTTCACGATGTACCTCGGACAGCTGATCTGGCCGATGTTCGCCGCGGGCTGGGTGCTGTCGCTGCTCGAGCGCGGCAAGGCGGCGTGGACGCGGCTGCAAGCGACGCTCGAGGCACCCCTGTCGATCGACGATCGCGGCCCGCTCGAGCTCGTGAGCCCTGGCACGCTTCGCTTCGAGGGCGTCACCGCGCGGCGATCGACGCAGGTCGGGGCCGCGTTGCAGGACATCACATTCGCGCTCGACGGCGGCCAGACGCTCGGCGTCGTGGGACCGACCGGCGCCGGAAAGTCGACGCTGATCGCACTGCTGCTGCGACACCTCGAGCCCGAGACGGGCCGCATCGTCTGGGGCGGCCAATCGATCGATCGCTTCCGGCTCTGTGCGCTGCGCGCGGCGATCAGCTGGGTGCCGCAAGAGGCTTTCCTCTTCTCGGGGACGCTCGTGGACAACATCGCGATCGCTCGGCCGGACGCGACGCGCGCCGAGATCGAGCACGCTGCAGAGCTCGCCTCGCTGTGCGACGACATCGAGCGCTTTCCCGATGGCTACGAAACCGTGGTCGGCGAAAAGGGGATGACTCTGTCGGGTGGACAGCGCCAGCGCGTCGCGATCGCGCGAGCCTTGTTGACGGACACACCCATGCTTGTAATCGACGATGCGCTCTCCGCGGTCGACACGAGCACCGAGGCGCTCATCCTCGCGCACCTGCGCGGCGAACGGCGCGGGCGCACCGCGATCATCGCGAGCCACCGTTTGTCGGCCGTGGCGGACGCCGATCTCATCCTCGTGCTGAAGAACGGCTGCATCGTCGAGCGAGGAACCCATGCCGACCTGCTGCGGCTCGCTGGCTGGTATGCGGCGCAGTGGCGCTACCAGCAGGTCGAGGCGAGCCTCGAGGCTTCCTGATCCAGATGGCAACGATCGTTTCGCATCATGCCGAGCTGCGCGCCGTGCGAGCCCCCGAGCGCCGGCAGGCACTCGGCCTGCTCTGGCGCGCAGCCCGGCCCGACAGCGTTCAGCTGCGGCGCGCCGCGCTCGGATTGCTGGCGGCCGGCCTGCTGGACGCCGTCGGACCCCTGCTCGGCAAGCGGCTGATCGACGACTATCTGCTGCCTGGCCGCGTCGAATGGATCGACGTGGGGCTGCTCATCGCGGGCATCGCGAGCGCCGGCTGGCTGGCCAGCGCCACGCGCTATCTGCAGCTCGTGCGGCTCGCCGGCCTCGCGATGCGCTCGGTCCAGCGCCTACGCGAGAGCGTGTTCGATCACGTGCTGCGCCTGCCGATTGCGTTCTTCGACAGGGCGATCACCGGCCAGCTGGTCAGCCGCATCACCAACGACAGCGAGCAGATCCGCCAGCTCTACGTCCAGGTGTTGTTCGAGATGTTGCAGGGCGTGACCGTGCTCGCGGGCGCGGTGATCGCAATGGCGTGGCTCGACTGGCGGCTGATGTTGATCGTGTTGACGCTGGTACCGGCCACGACCGTCATCGTATGGGGATACCAGCGGCTGTCCGCGCCAGCGGTCACGCGGTCGCGCGAGCTGCGCAGCGACATCAACGCGCAGATGGCCGAGAGCATCGCCGGAATGGGCGTGCTGCAGGCCACCGGCGCCGCTGCGCGTTTCGCGGACCGCTTCCGCGACACCAACTCGGCGCACTACCGGGCGCGCCTCGGCGAAGTGCGCGCCAACGCCTGGCTGCTTCGGCCCGCGCTCGATCTCGTCAATATCCTGCTGGTGGTCGCAATCATTGCGGCGTTCGGAACGCAGCGGCTCGGCGCGATCGAGATCGGGCTGCTCTATGCTGCGATCAGCTACATCGCGCGCGTCATCGAGCCGCTGATCCAGATCACCATGCAGTTCTCGGTGCTGCAGCAGTCGGTGATCGCCGCGGCGCGCGTCAACGCGTTGCTCGAGGAGCGCGAGGCCGAGCGCGTCGCCCACGAGCGGCGGATCTCGCGCGGACACGTGCGGCTCGCGAACGTGAGCTTCGGCTACGACCCGGCCGAGCCCGTCGTGCACGACGTCAGCATCGACATCCCGGCGGGAAGCTTCGTGGGTGTGGCCGGCCTCACGGGCAGCGGCAAGAGCACGCTGCTTTCGCTGCTGCTGCGGTTCTACGCGCCGCAGTCCGGCCGCATCGAGATCGACGGAATTCCGGTCAGCGCGATGGGCGACGAGCCGTTCCGCGCCGACGTCTGCATCGTGCCCCAGGAGCCGTTCCTGCTGGCCGCGAGCGCGCGCGACAACATCGACATGGGGCGCGATCTTTCGGCTGCTGCAATCGAAGCCGCAGCGCGCGCGGCGGATGCGCACGAATTCATCGAGCGACTCGAGCAGGGCTACGACACGCCGCTCGGTGAAGGCGGAGCACGTCTCTCCTCGGGTCAGAAGCAACTGCTCGCGGTCGCGCGCGCGCTCGCCGGCGCGCCGCGCGTGTTGCTCCTCGATGAGGCAACGTCCCGTGTCGACAGCGAGACCGAGCGCCGCGTCGCCGCGGCGCTCTCGCGACTGCACGGCAAGGTCACCGTGATCGCGATCGCGCATCGGCTCTCGACGATCCGTCACGCGGATCGAATCGTCGTGCTCAACCACGGCCGCGTCGCCGAGCAGGGGTCGCACGAAGCGTTGATGGTCATCGAGGGCGGAATCTATCAGCGCCTCCATCTGCTGCAGCAGCTCGGCGAGGCGAGCTCGGGTACCGGATGAAGCAGCCGGGTCGACGCAGACGCGCGCTCTGGGTGCGCGCTCTGCTCAGCACTCCGCTCGCGCTGCTCGTCGCGGCGCAGCTCGTGCCCGTCGAGCGCAGCAATCCGCCCGTGCGAAGCGAGATCCCCGCTCCCGCGGCTGCGCTGGCGGTGCTGCGCGCCGCGTGTTACGACTGCCACTCGAACGAGACGCGCTGGCCCTGGTACAGCCGCGTGGCGCCGATCTCGTGGCTCGTTGCGCGCGACGTGAGCTGGGGACGCGACGCGGTGAACTACTCGGAATGGGATCGCTACGCACCCGGCGAGCAGCAGGAGCTGATCGAGCTCACGCTCGCCGAGATCGACAGCGGTCGCATGCCGCTCGCCTATTACCTGCCGCTGCACCCGGAGGCGCGGGTCGCGCGCGCCGAGCGCGACGCCATCGAGAGCTGGATCGAGGGACTCGAACGCGAGCGTTAGTAACCGCGCTCTCGCATGCGCTTCTCGAGCGCGTCCGCGAGCAGCCGGCGCGGAAAGTTCATCGGCGTCGCGAACGGCCCCTGCGGATGATCGACGAGCCAGACGTGCATCATCTCCACGCTGCGGTGGTATCCGACGCCCTGCTCGCACTGCTCGCCCGGCGCCGCGAAGCCGACCGAGATCATCTCGTTGAGCGCGCACTGCTGATCGCGCCAGACGTGGAAATGCCAAACCGTGAGCGGGCCCGCGATCTGCGGCCCGCGTGCGCCGCGGCCCGCTGCGAGGAACATGAAGCCCGCGAGCGCGTATTTCCCGTCGGCGATCGGGTAGTACATCAGGTACTCGGGCCGGTCGGGATCGAGCACCACGCCGTCGAGCAGGAAGGCCTCGTTGCGGTAGTGGCGGGGATCGCGCGGGGGCTTCTCGAAGCCGTCGGCGAGGCCCTTTTCGTAGACGTTCCAGCCATGCCGCAGCGCGGATTCGTGGCAGCGCTCGACGAGATCGCGCGCAGCCTGCTCGTGCTCGGGCGTCGGCTGCGTGCCGGGCGCGTACTCCGAGACCTCCCACATCACCATCGCGGGGAACTCTTGCGGCGCCTCGGGAACCTCCGACTCGGGGATCCAACTCTCGATCGGCTGAACCCGGCGCGCATAGCGCTCCGCGCGCGGCGCGCCGTCGGTGTCCTGCTGGCGGTCGCCGCAGCCCGCAGCGACCGCCAGCGCAGAGACCATCGCGAGCGTCCCGAGACGCGTGCGCGAAGCGAAGCCAGTCATTCCGTCGATTCCGTCCATCCCGCCAGCTGCGGAAGCCTACACGAACTCCCCGCGTTGGATAGACGGCGCGCGGCCTCAGCCGGCTTGCACCGCCACCGTGCGCGCGCGCCGGCTCTCGGCCTTCGGCAGCTCGAGCTCGAGCACGCCGTCGCGCAGGCTCGCCGATACGCGAGCCGTGTCGATGCCCTCGCTGATCCGGAACTCGCGGTGATAGCTACCGAAGCGGTATTCCTCGAGCAGCGGACGCCACGCCGGATCGGGCGTCGTCGCGAGCTCTGCGTCGAGAATCAGCGTTCCGCTCTCGAGCTTCACCGACACCGATTTCTCGTCGACACCGGGAAGATCCGCATAGACGAGATACCCCTCCGCGCGCTCGAGGATGTCGACCTCGGGCTGGAACACCGGACCCGGGCGCGTTCCCTCGGACTCGCTGATCTGCTTCTCGCGTACTTCGAGATCTCGGGCTTCGGATTGATTCGACATCGCATACCTCCTCTAGCTGGCCTTCACCGCGATCTGGCGCGGCTGGTATTCGGGGCTCTTCGGCAGGCGAAGCATCAGCACGCCGTTTCGCGTGCGGGCCTCGACCTTGTCCGCATCGATCACGCTCGGGAGCTCGAATGCGCGGCGGAAGCTTCCGCTCTGCCGCTCCCGGCGGTGGATGCTCGCACCCTCGAGATTGGAATAGTCGATCCGCTTCTGCCCGCTGAGCGTCAGCGTCGAGCCCTCGATCGAGACCTCGATCTCGTCGGCGTTGACTCCGGGTAGCTCCGTGGTGAGCACGTACTGGCTGCCGTCCTCGTAGAGGTTCACCGCGGGAAACACGCCACCCCAACGGGCTCGACCCGGCCGGGCCACGCCGAACTGGTTGAACAGCCCCTCCATCTCCCGGCGAAGCTCGTCCAGGGTGCCGCTTCTCGATCCGGCGGTAGCCCACGGTCGAAACACACTGTACTGCGCCATCAGGCACCTCCTTCGCAATTCGGTCGATCGCTGAACATTCGCGGCGGAGACTCCACCGCCGCGGCGCAATCGGTGAGCACGTCGCCGACGCTGTCAAGAGACCGCGCCGCCCGGGATGCCTCGGCCACCGGTGACCCGCCCTGCCGGCTCCGCGCGACGCGCGATCTCGCCTCGCGCCTTTCGCCGCCGCTCGGGGCGAGCGCTCGCTCGCTCGCCCGCGATTGGGCTGCAGCTGCGCGCGCGGCGCGCCGATGATCCGAGGGCCCGTCGCAGGCGTGGTTCGAACTCGAGAGCAGCGTTGAAGAAATCCGTCTTCGTCGAAATCGTCCGCCTGCTGATCGTGCTCGTGGCGACGGCGGGCGGCCACGCACTCGGATCGGCGCACGCCGCCGCGCTCACGGGAGCGAGCCTCGGAGCCGCGATCGGCTACGTGAGCGGCGGCGTGATGGGCCGGTTCCTGCGCGAGATGCTCGGCGTGATGGAGGCGCAGTCCGTCCGGCTCTCGGGGGGAG
>DASPGF010000003.1:0-8442 GCA_035620755.1 Myxococcota bacterium | reverse complement strand
AGGCGGAGTTTCCGGTCAGCGGCTGGATCGAGCTCGAGTTCGCCTCGCCAGTGCGCGAGCACGCGAGCGAGCGCATCGCGCTGTTCTGCGACGGCGCGCAGCGCGCGCTGCGCGTGCACCGCATCGAGCCGGTGCGGCTTGCGCTCGACCCCGTCGGCGAGCTCGACGCCGCTTCGCATTGCGAGCTGCGCTGGCCCGGAGCGGACGGCGAGCAGCGGCTGCGCTTCGCGACCGCGCCGCGGCAGCTGCGAGCCGAGATTCCCTACGACCGCGAGAACCTGCGACAGATCGCGCCGTATCCCGACGACTACTGGCTCGCGTCGAATCCCGCCGACCCGGCCGAGCAGCGGCTGCGCGTCCGGATGTCGGGATTCGGCGCGACCGAGCGCTGGCTGATGAACGCGCTCGCGAGCGGCGTGCGCGATTTCGACGGCTTCAGCCCGGTCGCCCACCTCACCATCCCGCTGTCGGCGCTCGTCGATCCCGCCTCGATCCCACACACGCCCGAGCAGTCGCTCGATCCGCTCGCGTCGATCGCGTTGATCGACGTCACGCCCGGCGATCCGCGCTACGCGTCGCGCGTGCCGTTTCGGCTCGAGGCGCGCACCGAAGAGGGTCGGCTGCGCGCCGACCACGCGCTGCTGCTGTTCCCGTCGGTCGCGCTCGAGCCGCGACACCGCTACGGCATCGTCGTCACGCGCCGCGTGCGGTCGCGCGCGGGCGCGCCATTCGATCCGTCCGCGTTCTTCGAGGCTGTGCGCGACGGCTCGCGCGATACGGGGGAGCGCTGGTCGGTCGCGCGCGCCGGCGCGCTCGTCGACGAGGTGCTCGCGGCGGCGGCCGCGGCGACGCCGTCGATCGAGCGCGCCGACGTGGCGTTCGCGGCTCGCTTCACGATCCGCAGCTTCGACCACCTCACCGACGATCTCGGCGCGATCCGCGAGCAGATCGCGGCCGCGCCGCCTCCCGAAATCGAGATTGCGCGCGTGGTGGCCGACGCGCAATCGCCGACACCGGGTAGCGTCGCAGCGATCGTGCATGGCAGCTGGACGACGCCCGATTGGCGCGATGCCGCGCTCGAGCTGATGCGCCGGCCGCCGCGCGGCGCGCCGCGGCCGGCGCGCATGCAGCGCCTGCCGTTCGTGCTGGCGCTGCCGCGCGCCGCCTACGAGCACCGCGTGCCGGTCGTGATGTACCAGCACGGCAATCCCGGCAGTGCGCAGGACGAGGTGGTCGTCGCCGCGCGCGATTCGCTGGCCGCCGCCGGCTTCGCGGTGATCGGCTTCACCGACGTGATGAACCGCGAGGTGAGTCCGCCGGGGCCGAGCGTGGACGAGCGTGCGCGCCGGCAGATCATCCACCTGCTGCTGCGGCTGATGGCGAGCTCGAGGCTGCCCGACGACTTCACCGAGACGGTCGCCGAGCAGCTCGCATTCCTGCGCGCGATTCGCGAGATCTCAGCGATTCCGAGCTTCGCGATCGAAGCGCCGCGCGCAGGCGATTCTGCGGTGATCCACGGCATCGACGCGGAGCTCCCGCTCACCTATCTCGGCGTGAGCGAGGGCGCTCACCACGGCGGCATGCTGCTGCCCTTCGCGCCCGAGATCCGGGCGGCCGCGCTGGTCTCACCGGGCCGGCGCTTCAGCGAGGTGCTGATCCACCAGGGCTCCGAGCGGCTGCGCACCCCGCTCGCGTTCCTCGGCTTCCGACGGCTCACGCCTCTCGACGTGTGGGTCGCGCTCGCACTCACGCAGCAGCTGTTCGACGACGAGGACCCCCACAACTTTGCGCGCTTCTTGTACCGCGAGCCGCTCCCGATCGATCCGTCGCGCCGCGCGAGCGTGCTCGTCGTCGAGGGCCTCGGCGATACACTGATTCCGAATCACGCGACGCAGGCCTGGGTGCGCGCGCTCGGATCGATCCCGCTACTCGGCCCGCCCGACGGCGTGCTTGGCCTGCCCGAGCGCGCCCGGCGCGCGAGCGAGACCGCGGGCTTCGACTTCGAGCGCGTGAGCGGCTCGGTGCGCGCGAACGTCGATGCGAGCACGACCGCAGCGTTCTATCAATTCGTGCCGCGCGGCGTCGACGGTGTTGCCGCGACACCGGGTTGCGACGACCCCGCGCTGTCCGATCGCAGTGCGCGCGAGGGGCACTACTGCGCGCAGAGCGCCGCCGAAGCGCAGCGCCAGCGCGCTCGTTTCTTCCAGAGCGCGCTCGGGCGCGGAGCTCCCGAGATCATCGATCCGCTGGCGCACCCAGAATAGGCTCCGCGCCGAGGCGGCGATCGCCTCGCGCCGCTCAGCCCTCGAAGCTTCTCAGGTAGGGGAGTCGCGCGGCGGTCGCCTCGATCGCGTCGTCCGCCGCGAGCAGCAGCTCGGTCGCGTTCCAGCTTCCGTCGAGCAGCTGGCTGCGCGCGCCTTCGGCGAACTGCGCCGCGGCGCGGCCCGCGCGCGAGCTCACGCTGCGCGCCGCGATGTCGACGCTCACGGTCTGCGCGGGGTCGAGCTCCACGGAGTCCATCAGCGCCGCGAGGTCGCGCGGCGCGAGCACCGCGCACGGCAGGCCGAGCGCCGTGCAGTTTCCCGCGAAGATCTCCGCGAACGACGCGCCGACGAACGCGCGAAAGCCGCGCCGCATCAGCGCCTGGGGCGCGTGCTCGCGCGACGAGCCGCAGCCGAAGTTCGCGCCCACCACGAGGATGCTCGCGCCCGCAAAGCGCGCATCGTCGAGCGGGTGGTCGCCCTTGGCCTGGCTGCGATCGTCCTCGAACGCGTGCTCGCCGAGGCCGTCGAATGCGATCGCGCGCAGGAAGCGCGCGGGGATGATCCGGTCGGTGTCGATGTCGTCGCCGCGCAGCACGCAGGCGCGCCCGGCGACGCGCTCGATCGGCGTCACGAGATCTTCCTCACGTCGACGACCTCCCCGGCGAGCGCCGCGGCCGCGACCATCGCGGGCGACATCAACAGCGTGCGGCCCGTTGGCGAGCCCTGGCGCCCCTTGAAATTCCGGTTGCTCGACGAAGCGCAGACCTCGCGATCGACGAGCTTGTCGGGGTTCATCGCGAGGCACATCGAGCAGCCCGCGAGCCGCCATTCGAAGCCCGCCGCACGGAAGACCTCGTGCAGGCCCTCCGCCTCCGCCTCGCGCGCGACCGCCTGCGACCCCGGCACCACGAGCGCCCGCACGCCCCTCGCGACGCGACCCGTGCGCGCGATGCGCGCGGCCTCGCGCAGATCGGAGATCCGGCCGTTCGTGCACGAGCCGATGAACGCGACCTGGATCGGTGTACCCGCGATCGGCGCGCCGGGAACGAGCGACATGTAGGCGTAGGCCTCCTCGAGCGCGGCGCGCTGCTCGGGCGGCGCGTCCACGGGGCGCGGCAGCCGCTCGTCGACGCCCACGTTCTGGCCCGGATTGATGCCCCAGCTCACCGACGGCGCAATCGCGCCGCCGTCGAGCTCGACCCGGTCGTCGTAGCGCGCAGCGCGCGGACTCGCGAGCGACAGCCACCACTGCGCGGCGCGTTCGAAGGCCGCGCCCTGCGGCGCGAGCTCGCGGTCGCGCAGGTAGTCGACCGTCGTCCGATCCGGATTGACGTAGCCGCAGCGCGCGCCGCCCTCGATCGACATGTTGCAGACCGTGAGCCTCTCTTCGATCGACATCGCGTCGATCGCCGCGCCGCCGTACTCGTACGCGTAGCCGACCCCGCCCTTCACGCCGAGCTTGCGGATGATCGCGAGGATCGCGTCCTTCGCGTAGACGCCGCGCGCGAGCTCGCCGCTCACGTCGATGCGCCGCACGCGTGGACGCGCGAGCGCGAGGCACTGCGTGGCGAGCACGTCGCGCACCTGGCTCGTGCCGATCCCGAACGCGATCGCGCCGAACGCGCCGTGCGTCGAGGTGTGGCTGTCGCCGCACGCGATCGTGAGGCCGGGCTGCGTGAGCCCGAGCTCGGGCCCGATCACGTGCACGATGCCCTGCTTGCCGCTCGCGGTGTCGAGCAGCCGGATGCCGTGCTCCGCGCAGTTGCGCTCGAGCTCGGCGAGCATCGCCTCGGCGAGCGGATCCGCGAGCGGGCGCGCCTGCGAGAGCGTGGGGATGATGTGGTCGACGGTCGCGAGCGTGCGCTCGGGGAAGCGCACGCGCCACTTCATCTCGCGCAGCATCGCGAACGCCTGCGGGCTCGTGACCTCGTGGATCAGGTGCAGTCCGATGAACAGCTGCGTCTGGCCGCTCGGCAGCTCGCGCACGGCGTGCGCGTCCCACACCTTGTCGAGCAGGTTCGCGTTCGAGGAGGACTGGGGGTCGCGCTGCGCCACGATTCCCTGGAATAGCACGGGCGCGTGCCGACCTGCATGTCGTATGCTGCGCGGATGGATCTGCTCCACACCGCGCACGTGCCCGCGGGCGAAGGCCCGTTCCCGACTATCATCGCGCTGCACGGCTGGGGCGCGAGCGCGCACGACCTGATCGGCCTCGCGCCCGCGCTCGACGCCGGGCGCTCGCTCGTGCTCTGCCCGCAGGGCTCGCTCGCGCTGCAGGTCGCGCCCGGCCAGCTCGGCTACGGCTGGTTTCCGCTCGCGGCCGGCGGCCCGACCGATGTCGCGGAGGTGGAGAAGAGCGTCGCCGCGCTCGAGCGCTTCGTCGACGCGGCGCTCGCGCGCTACCCGGTCGAGCGCCGCAAGCTCGCGATCCTCGGCTTCAGCCAGGGCGGCGTGATGGCCTACGCGCTCGCGCTGCGCCGGCCCGCCGCCTACGCGGGTCTCGTCGCGCTGTCGTCGTGGCTGCCCGACGCGCTCGCGGCGTCGGTCCCCGCGAGCCCCGATCTCGAGAGCCTGCAGGCGCTCGTGATCCACGGCACGCGCGATTCGATGATCGCGGTCGATCGCGCGCGCGAGTCGCGCGACGCGCTCGCGAAGCTCGGGGTGCGCGCGACCTATCGCGAGTTCGAGATGGGCCACGAGATCAACGGGGATGCGCTGCGCGTGATCATCCGCTGGCTCGACGAGAAGGTGCTCAACCCCGTGCTGCTCGCGTGAAGCGGATGTAACGTCGGGCTCGACAGGTCGGGGTGTAGCTCAGTGGTAGAGCCTGGTCTTTGGGAGGCCAGCGTCGTGGGTTCAAATCCCACCACCCCGACCATCCTCTTCGATCGATTCGAGTGCTCCCCGTCGGTCGACCACGCCTCGCCGTTCAGAACGCGAGCGAGAGCCGGATGCCCGCGAGGAACTGGTCGCGCTCGCCGGCATCTTTCAAACCCGCGAGGGCCAGCGTGCCGCCGACGTAGGGCGCGAGCGTGAGCGTCTCCGCGAGTCGAGCGGGGAAGTCCAACGTCGCGAATGCGTGGTTCCAACCGTCGGAGCCGTAGTAGTCGATCGCGTAGCTGACGCCCGCCGCGAGATCGACGCGCAGCCAGCCGTTCAGCTCCACGGATCGTCCCGCTCTGAGCTCGGCGTAATGACCGAAGCGCAGCTCGTCCTCGTCGAAGCCATCGCCCTTGACGTCGCTCCACCACGCGAGCTCCAGATCGACGAGATCCAACACGCGGTAGGAGACGGCGGCGCCGAATTCGCCGGTGACCGGGTCGCCGTTGGGGAAGACGAACAGAATCCCGCCGACCCGGAGCTGGAAATCGGCGAGGGGAAAGAGCAGGAAGCTGTAGAGGCCGATCTCGCTGTATGAATTATCCAGGGGATCGACGTACCAGCCGCCGAGGTCGAGCACGAGCGAGCGGTCCGCGCTGGTTGGAATGAGGAGATCGAGAGCGACCAGGGGCGCCCAATCGCCGGCCTTGAATCCGCGGAAGTTGTACTGGTTGTGGAATCCGACGTCGGCTCTTCCGGAAAAGAGGGCTTCCTCCGCACACGCTGCAGGCGGCGCGATCGATCCTACAAGGGCGAGGCAGCCCAGCAGTGAAGTGATCCCGTTGGAACATCGAGGCTCCGGCATGCGCATTCGCTCTGCTTCTTCCATCGAGTCGCGTGAATGCCGGCGCCGGCGATCCTTCTTCGATCCGTCCAGCGGAGCCGATGGGATCTTCGGAGAGCGCGACGCGATCCGCCAGCTTTGCGGATTCGCTCGAACCCGGCAGCGATTCTTCAAATCGCGCGAAGGTAGATCGAGCTGTAGCGGGGCGATTCGCGTCCATCGAACCGAAATCGTCTTTGGGAAAACACCCTAGCGGCACCCGCAGTCTTGACGTCGGCGACGCGCGCTTCGAAGCTGGAAGAGCGGGGATCTTGCGGTTCGAGCGCGAGAACAATCAGCCGCTCAACGGCCAACCCGGCGTCGATTGTGATGACGGATCGCGCCCAGCATGCCAACGCCGGTCAGCAGGGCCAGCGTCTGTCCGGGCTCCGGACAATCGATCACGTCCAGCTCGTCGTAGAGATCGTCGCCGTCGTTGTCGAGCCCCGCAGTCGACGCGGCGTAATCCTCGGGCGATCCATCGGCGACCGGATTGCACGGGTCGCTCGGAATCAGCGGGTGGTCGGGGTCGTTATCCGAGTAGTACGGCGGGAGGACCTCCTCGCCGACGGGGACGAAATCGTCGGGATTGGCGTCGACATGACACTGCCCACAGATCTGGATTCCCGCGATCCAGTGGTGCTGGCGCAGCCCTGCGCCGAATCCGACGGTCCCGTCTCCGGTGCCGTCTTCGGCTCGGCCGTGGCAGCCCGCGCAGCTGATCGGGTCGAGGCCGGTGCCGCCCGCCGAGCTGTTGGTCATCACGGGGAACCTCGGCCCGGAGCCGTGGCAGACCAAGCAGTCGCCGTTGAGCATGTTGGTCGCATGAACTTCCATCAGGTCGCTGTCCCAGGACTCGCCGTTCGCGAGGGAGATGTACGGCGCGGCGCGAAAATCGCCGTGGCATGCCGCGCAGTTGGTCGCGTCCTTGTTCACGGAGTACTGGTCGTACGCGCGTGCGGGCCCCGCGCCGAAGATCGCGAGGCTTGGGAAGAGCAGCGAGAACCGGATTGCGAGCAGCGCGAGCTTGTGACGGCCCATTCAGATCCTCCTGGCATTCCCGCTGAGCAGAGAGCGCCGGTCTCCTCGTGTCACACCTCCCCTCGCTGCGTCGGAGCAATTTTCGTGCCTTCGCCGAGCCGCGCTCGCACGCGGCCCCCCGCGACTCCCCGGATTGCCCAAGCGAGCGTTCCCGATTGAGAAATCGATGGGGCAAACTTCCCGATGCTGCGCGCAGGCGTCGCTAGGGCCTGGTCCGATTCGGTCGGCGATGTACCGGACTGCCCCAATGCTCTGTGACAGCTCGACTCACGTGCTCACCGCGCCGACGTCGAGATTCCATTCGAGAGCGTTCTGCGAGCGCACGCGAAGTGCTCCGTGGCGATCGCCGAGCGCGCGCTGCGGCGGCGATGGTGGAAAGGGGCCCGCCGATCGCGAGCTGGATCGCGATTCGATCCGACACCGCGCGTCGGAGCAAACCCGGTTGATTTTCTTGCGGCGCGCGTGAGAGAATCAGTTCCCGCGAGAGCCTGACCGCAGCGTCGATCGAGGGTGGAAGCTCGACGGCGGAAGCTGAGAAGCGAGGGGCGCAACTTGCAGCGCAGGCGGCTCGATGGTTCGATGGCTGGATGGCTGGGTGGCGGGATGGCGGGATGGCGGGATGGCAAAAAGCTGGAGGTGTTGACGGTGGAAACTGAGCGGGAAGGTCGAGAATTCTGGAGGATGATTTCGACGCGGCTGCTGCACTGCGCTGCGTTGTCCGCCTGCGCGATCGCGGGAACGATCGCCGTCGCGCCGCCGGTGGGGGCACGCACTCCCTTCCTGACCGAGTTCAATACGCTGTACGGCACGAGCGGCACGCGCCTCGATTCCTGTGGAACCTGTCATTTCGACTTCGACGGCGGCGGCGCGAGAAATCCGTTCGGAATCGCGTGGGAAGATGCCGAGTTCGACTTCGTGGCGATCGAATCGGACGACTCCGACGGAGACGGGTTCACCAACTTCATCGAGATCGGGATGCTCTTCATGCCTGGTTTGACCTGCAACAATCTTGGGCTGACCTCGAACGAGCCGTTCGATCTGGCGAACTACGTCGATCCCGCGAATTCGGGTTGCGGTGCCGCGGCTCCTGACATCGACGTGGTTCCGCTGGCTCTCGATTTCGGCTTGGTGGATGTGAACGTGGCGTCCACGCTCACCGTGATGGTGTCGAACCTCGGAGATGCCGATCTCACAGTGACCGACATGGTCATCAGCGGGAGCATGGACTTCGGGTTCGGTGCTGGATTTCCGACGACGCCGCTGCTGCTCGAGCCCTCCCAATCGATCGACGTCCCGGTGGAGTACCTACCCACGGACGTCGGGAGCGACGGCGGAATGCTCTCGATTCACAGCGACGATCCGGACGAGCTGAACGTGGTGGTATCCCTCGCAGGAATCGGTGCGCCTGTTGCGACGCCGACGCCGACCGCGACC
>DASPGF010000002.1:0-4145 GCA_035620755.1 Myxococcota bacterium | reverse complement strand
CGCGCGACGAAGGCGTCGCGTTGTGCCGGCGCTACGACGGCGAGTTCCCGAAGAAATATTTTCCGGAGGTGCTCCAGTACATGGGGATCAGCGAGGATCGCTACTGGGAGGTGATCGACGGCGCGCGCTCGCCGCACCTCTGGCGTCAGGAAGCCGGCGAGTGGGTGCTGATCCACCAGACCATCTGAGCGCCCCGGCGGGCGCTGCCGCGCGGGCGCGCGGCCGGAACGCGCCGCTGGAGCTCGCGGAGATCGGCCTTCGGGCCGCCCTGGGAACGAACCGATGGCGTCGTCGAAGTGGAAGAGCTGGAGCGAGCTCTCGGAGCTGATTCGCGGCAAGCGCGTGATCTTCTGGGGGGCGTCCAACTGGATCGAGCGCGCGCTCGACCACATCGCCGTGCCGAACGGCGCGATCGTCGACAACAATCCGAGCAACCACGGAATCACCTACTGCGGCTACGACGTCCACCCGCCGCGCTACCTGCTCGAGCAGCGCCGCGATCGGGTCTACGTGGTCATCTGCACCGTCAACTACGCGAGTGTGATCGACGAGCTCCACGAAATGGGCTTCGTGATGGGCGACGAGTTCTGCTGCAACCCGCTGCTCAACGAGCGCAAGGCGAAGGACGATCTGCGCAACCTCGAGCGCACGGTGATCGTGAGCTCGCCGCAGCACGCCTTCGGCGCGACCCACGGCGGCGGGCTCTACGAGTGCAACACCCGGACGGGCGAGTACCGCAAGGTCTTCACCGGCAAGTGCCGGGGCATGACCTATCAGGGCGACGACCTGCTCGTGATCGACATGCTGCGCGGCCTCGTCGTGCTCGATCCCGAGTACCGCGAGAAGGGCGTGGTGGAGCTGCAGCCCAACTCCGAGCCGCACGGCGCCCACTACGACGCGAGCAGCGGCTGCGTGTTCATCGGCCAGCCGGGGCGCGATTCGGTGGCCGTCTACTCGATGCAGGATCGCAAGCTGCTGCGCGAGTTCTTCTTCTCGCGCAAGTGGGCACAGAACCAGCGCGACAATCACCACGTGAACGACTGCTGGGTCCACGGCGACTCGCTCTACGTGTCGATCTTCTCGTTCTCCGGCAGCTGGCTCCAGGAAGTCTACGACGGCGGCATCCTCGAGCTCGACAAGAACACCGGCGAGATCTTCGGCCCCGTCGTGAGCGGGCTGTGGATGCCGCACAGCGTGAGTCGCTACAACGGAAAGCTCTGCTACCTCGATTCGATGCGCGGAGAGCTGTTCGACAACACGTGGAACTGTCTCGGGCGCTTCTCGTCGTTCGTGCGCGGCCTCGACTACGACGGCCGCTACTACTTCGTGGGCGCGACCGAGCACCGCTACCCGGAGAAGCTCAAGGGCATCTCGCTCAACATCAGCCTCGACACCGGCCTGTACGTGTTCGACCCCGAGACGAAGATGAGCCGTTTCCTCGAGCTGCGCCAGGCCGAGACCGTGCACTCGCTGATCCTGCGTCGATCCGGCGGCGAGCCCGCCGCCTGACGCGCGGCTCGCTCGGAGGCGCGTCGTCCATGATTTCGCAGCCCGTCTCGATCGCGGTGGTCGACTGCGCGCTCGGTAATCTCCAGAGTATCCGCAACGCGTTTGCGCATGTCGGCGTCGACGTGCTCGTGACGAGCGACCGCGCGCGCATCGAGGCCGCGCAGGCGATCGTGCTGCCGGGCGTGGGCGCATTCGGCGACGCGATGCAGGCGCTGCGCGAGCGCGGCCTCGCGGATGCGCTGCGCGCGGCGGCTCGCGCGGGAACGCCGCTCGTCGGAATCTGCCTCGGCATGCAGCTGCTGCTGTCCGAGAGCGAGGAGTTCGGGCGCCACGAGGGCCTCGGGATCGTCCCAGGGCGCGTGCGCCGCTTTCCCGCGCCGCACCGCTCGCCCGCGGGCCACTTCGATGCAGGAGACAAGGTTCCGCAGGTCGGCTGGAACCGCATCGCGCCGCCCGCTGGAGAGGCGGCTGTCGCGCACTGGAAGAGCAGCCCGCTCGAGGGCCTCGAAGCGGGCGTCCACATGTACTTCATGCACTCGTACTACGCGGAGCCGGACGATCCGGCCGTCGCGCTGTGCACGACGCGCTACGCGGGCGTCGACTACTGCTCGGGGTTGATGACGGGGAGCGTCGTCGCGTTCCAGTTCCACCCCGAGCGCAGCGCCGAGCCGGGCCTCGCGATCTACCGCAACCTCGTGCGCTGGATTCGCGAGCGCGGCGCGCCGCGCAAGTCCGGTTAACCGGACCCCCGCCGAAGTCGATTCCCTCAGACGACAGTGGAGCTGCGCGGGCTAGGCGACCGCAGGCTCACGCACGTCGATGCCGCGCGCGCGCAGATGCGCCTTGAGATCCTCGAGCGACGTTCCCTCGATGCGCTTGCGCTTGTGCTTCTCCGCCGCGTGACCGATGCCGACGTCGAGCGGCTCCGCCATCGCGACGTCGCGCAGCGTTCCGTAGTGCAGCAGGCCCGCGACGCAGACGGCGTCGGCCCGCCCTTCGAGGACGGCTTGCGCGACGTGCTCCGCGGAGCCCGCGCCGCCGCAGGCGATCACCGGGATGCTCACGGCCTGCGCGATCGCGCGCGTGAGCTCGAGGTCGTAGCCCTCGCCGGTTCCCTCGCGATCGATCGACGTCACGAGGATCTCGCCCGCACCGAGCGCTTCGGCGGCGAGCGCCCACTCGAGCGCATCCTTGCCGGTCGCCTCGCGGCCGCTGTCGGTGAAGCACTCGTAGTGGTCGCCGCGCCGCATCGCCTGGATCGAGATCACGATCGTCGACGACCCGAAGCGGCGCGCGGCATCGCGGATGAACTCGGGCTCGCGGATCGCGCGCGTGTTGAGCGCGACCTTGTCGGCTCCCGCGCGCAGCACCGCGTGGATGTCTTCGACGCTGCGCAGCCCGCCGCCCACGCAGAGCGGCACGAAGGTCTCCGCCGAGGTGCTGCGCACGATCTCGAGCAGGCTGTTGCGCCCGTAGAGCGACGCGACGGCGTCGATGTAGAGCAGCTCGTCCGCGCCGTGCTCGTAGTAGTGCCGCGCGAACTCGCCGGGCCGGCCGAGCGCGCGCAGCCCCTCGAGGTGGATGCCCTTGACGAGATTCGGGCCCTTCACGTCGAGGCGCACGATCACGCGGACGGCCATGCGAGCGACACCCGGCTCAGTAGGCGAGCCGCTTCTCGAAGCTCAGCGGAACCTCTGCGAGCAGCGCCGCGATCCGCTCGCCCGAGCTGCCGTCGCCGTACAGCGGGTCGGGCTTGCAGCGGCCGCCTTCGACCGCGCGCCGGATCGCGGCGAGGATCGCGTGGCGGTCGTAGGGGACGTCGAGCGTGTTTGCGCCGCGCTCGCGCCCCTGCTGGCGGCTTCCGATGTTCACGGTGGGGACGCCCATGTAGGAGCACTCGCGGATGCCGACGCTCGAGTTGCCGACGATACACAGGCTCTCGTCGAGCAGCCGCAGGAAATCTTCGGGCGGCAGGTTCTTGAAGAAGTGGATGCGCGGCAGCGTGTGCTTCTCGCGGAACGAGCGGATTCCCTTCGACGTTCCGTCCGAGCCCGCGTCGACATTCGGCCAGAACCAGATCGCGGGAATACCGCTGTCGACGACCGCGTGCAGCGTCTCCGTGACGTGTTGGCGCGACTCCTCGTGCTCGGTCGTCACGGGGTGCTGCAACACGACGATGTAGCCCTGCGAGAGATCCAGCGAATCGCCCACGCCGCCGTACTCGACGAACAGGCGCTCGTGCGGGATCGGCGCGCGGCTCAGCGCGCGCTTGACCACGTCGATCGACGGGCAGCCGGTCACGAACACGCGCTCGGGCTGCTCGCCCATGCGGATCACGCGCTCGGCCGCTTTCTCCGTCGCGACGAAGTGCAGATCGGCGAGCTTGGTGATCGAGTGCCGGACCTTCTCGTCGATCGAGCCGGTGACCTCGCCGCCCTGGACGTGCACGAGCGGGATGTTCAGGTAGCTCGCCGAGACAGCGGTCGCGAGCGTCTCGAAGCGGTCGGCGACCGTGACGACCGCGTCGGGCCGCAGGTCGTCGAAGACCGTCGCGAGCTCGGCGAGCCCGAAGCCGGTCGACTTCGCCGACGTGACGAGGTTCTCGCCCTCCATGATCATGTAGACGCGCCGATCGA
>DASPGF010000001.1:0-5290 GCA_035620755.1 Myxococcota bacterium | reverse complement strand
CGGACGTTCGCCGCGCCGCCGCGATTCGCGACGCATCGATCGAGGACGTCACGCCGACACTGCTCGCGAGGCTCGGCGTTCCGCTCTCGCGCCGGCTGCCCGGGAAGGCGCTGGCCGGGATATTCGAGGAGCCACTCGCATCGAGCTGGGTGGATGACTACGCGGATGTGCGCGTCGCGCCTCCGGCGGGGCGGATCGACGCGAGCGAGGACGACGACGCGGAGAGGCTGCGCGCAATCGGATACATCGACTGAGGTCGCATGATCGAGGCTCGGCCCGTGAACTTGTTCCGCCGCGCGCTGCTGCGCGTGACGCCGCCTGCGCTGCAGAACTTCGCGATGAGCGCGCGCGGCTACCAGATCCACCGCTTCCGCTACACGCCGTACTTCTACCGCCGCCTCGCGGAGCTCGAGCAGACCGCCGCGGCGCCGCTCGAGCGGCTGCACGCGATCCAGCGCGAGCGGCTCGACCTGCGCGTCGATTGGGCGCGCCGCCACGTGCCGTTCTACCGCGACCTGCCGCCGCCCTCGCAGAAGCGCGACCCCGTCGAGGCGATTCGCGAGACGCTCGACTCGATCCCACCGCTCGAGAAGCGCGAGTACGCGAAGGATCCGACGCCGTTCGTCGACCGCGATTATCCGCGCTGGAAGCTGGTCAAGAACCGAACCAGCGGCACGACCGGCACCGCGCTCGAGTTCCGGCACACCCGCGAGGCGCTCGCCGAGGAGTACGCGACGGTCTGGAGGATGTACCGCCGCCACGGCATCGGCCTCGACGACCCCCGCCTGACGTTCGGCGGCAACATCGTGGTGCCGTTCGAGGCCGACTCGCCGCCCTTCTGGCGCGTCAACCACTACGGCCACCAGACGCTGATCTCGACCTATCACATGAAGCCCGCGAACCTCGGAATCTACGTCTGCGAAATCCACAAGATGCGCGCGCGCTGGGTGCAGGGATATCCGTCGTGCCTGTTCGTAATGGCGCGCGCCCTGCTCGATGCGGGCCGCCCGCTGCCGCGCGGGCGACTCGCGGGCGTGTTCACCTCCTCCGAGCGGCTGCTCGCATTCCACCGCGAGACGATCGAGGCCGGATTCAATGCCCCAGTGGTGGATCGCTACGGCACCAGCGAGTTCGCGGTATCGATGATCAGCTGCGAGCAGCACCAGCTGCATGTCGACATGGAGTTCTGCATCGTCGAAGTCGACCCGATCGAGAGCGACGACACGAGCACTCGCGGTTCGCTGCTCGTGACGGGCCTCGCGCCCGACGCGATTCCCTTCTTCCGCTATCGAATTGGCGACATCGGCACGCGCGCCAAGCAGCCGTGCGCGTGTGGGCGTCCCGGCGATGTGTTCCTCGACGTCGAGGGCCGCGAGGACGACTTCGTGATGACGCCCGACGGGCGGCTGATCGGACGCCTGGATCACATCTTCAAGGGGCAGACCGAGATCGCCGAGGCGCAGATCGTGCAGGAGCGACGCGAGGCGATCCGCGTCTTGATCGTGCCGCGATTGCACTACTCGAGAGCGTCCGAGCGGCGCCTGATCGCGGCCATCCGTGAGCGGCTCGGCGCTGAGATCGAGGTCGAGATCGCGATCGTGCGCGAGATTCCGCGCGAGGCCAATGGAAAATTCCGCGCGGTCAAATCGGCGATCGGCCAGCTGCAGCCCGCGCGCGCCGTGGCCTGAGCGGCGCGCCGCGCCCTCACGCGCGCGCGCGATCGCGCTCGCGCGCGGGGGCTTCGCGTCCGGCGGCGCTGCAGCGCTGGAGCCGCTCTTCGAGATCGAGGATGAGCTGCGTGGAGACGCGTAGCGACTGCGCGGTGTCGCCCTGCTCTCCGCGCGCGATCCGCTCGGCGATCGCTTTGTACATCAGCTTGTAGGTCACCATCTTGTTGAAGCTCAGGCGCCGAATCACGCGCGCGGTATTCTCGGCGCGATAGCTCGCGTTGTTGACCATCCGAACTGTCACATCGCGCGCGCGCAGCTCCACGTACTCCTGCAGCCCAATGCGCTCGCTCCCGATGTCCGTGAGCGCCATGGTGAAGTAGGCGCCGTTGCGGAGCGTCACGGAACAGTTGATGGTGCCCGACGGCGCTTGATCGAGATCCATCGCAGCGACTTCGTCGTAGCCATTGAGATAGAGGAAGTGATCGATCCAGTGGCAGCCGTTCGAGATCAAGCGGCTCTTCGAGTTCGGCCAGCGGTACCAGTGCAGATCCGGCAGCGGAACCTCGTACACGATGCAGTGGTAGTCGATCGGCGCTTCGACGCTCTGGCGCAGATCGCGTATCGCGTAGTCGTTGAGCGGCGAGTAGCGCTTGTGGAAGCAGCCGAAGTAGCCGCCCCGGCTCTCGTCCAGTGCGGCGAGCAGGCGATCGAGCTGGTCTCGCGTCACCGCGAGCGGCTTCTCGACCACCGCGTACGCGCCGCGCTCGAGCGCGTCCACCGCGAGCGGCGCGTGCGTGTGGTGGTAGCCCGCGATCAGGAACACCTCGTAGTCGGCATCGTCGCGCGGAGCCGGCGCGGAATCCCAGGCGGGCCCTCGGCGTACGATCGGCGGAATCTGCGTCGGATCGACCTCGTGGATCGCCTCGACGTCGATGTGGCGGCGGATGTTCGGCAGGATGTTCGTCTTCGCGTAGTGGCCGTAGCCGAACAGCACGCCGCGCTTGCGCGCGGCTCGCACGCGGCCCGTCGCAGACGGCGACACCCGCGCGATTCGCTCGCGGATCGGCGTGGGGGGATCGATCGCGAGCTCGCGCGCGTGCGACCAGTCCAGCTTCGCGGCGAGCTCGCGGACCGTAGCTCCGATCGCGGCCGCGACCGAGTCCGAGAATTCGTAGCCGGAGTAGGCGTTCCAGGCCTGGATCTGCGGCCACCACTCGACTCCGGGCCGCGGATCGCCGCAGCTCGCGAGGTAGCGGATCGCGGCCTCACCGCGGATCTCCGAGATCGCATCGGGGAGCCCCGCGATGAACACGCGGGGCAGCACGATGCGCTCGATGCAGGCCGGGAACCCCGGGGCCAGGAAAGCGACCCGCTGTCCGATCTCGAAGCTCGCATCCGAAGGCGCCTGCACGACCTCGCCGATGCCGAACGACACGAACTTCTCGTTGCGGTACTTCTCCTGCATCCGCGATACGACCTTGCGCCAGACTTCGACGAACCCGACCTCGCGCAGGTAGTTCCAGAGCAAGCGCGCGCTGCGCGGCCGAACGAAGTAAATTCCCGTCAGCTTCTCGAGATTGGCGAACGCGCGAACCCGGATCCGGTAGTCGTGCGGACCGCAGTAGTAATCGACGAACGCATCCGCCCACTGGTCGCCGAGCAGGTACCTCATTTCGGATTCAGCCGACCGGGTCGCGTCGGGCATCGCGGCATGCCGCGGAGCATACCATCACCGAGCGAGGCGGCGGCGCGAGCGGCGAGCTGCGGAAGGCGCTCGCAGCAACCTAGAATGGCGCCGCATCCGAAGTCGCGGGCGGCCCCTCGCGCGCGGATCGCTTCGGAGGTCGAAGGTGCGGCGCAAGATCGCATTTCTCGAGGCCAACGAGATCCCGTTTCGCGTCTTCGACGATTACGCGGCGAGCCGGCCGGATTCGCAGCTCGCGCGCGTGATGCCGCGCTGTCGGCAGTACACCACGGTGGCGCCGGACACATGCCGCCTCTCGCCGTGGATCACCTGGCCCACGCTCCAACGCGGCGTCAACAACGAGAAGCACGGGCTGCTCTCGCTCGGGCAATCGCACGCGGAGGCCGACGCCCAGTACCCGCCGATCTGGCAGATCCTCGCAGAGCGGGGAGTGCGCGCGGGGGTGTTCGGTCCGCTGCACTCGTGGCCGCTGCCCGAGCGACCCGAGCGCTACGCGTTCTTCGTTCCCGACACCTTCGCGCCCACGCCCGAGAGCCACCCGGATTCGCTCACCGCGTTCCAGAACTTCAACCTGATCATGGCTCGGAGATCGCCGCGAAACGTATCCGCGGCATTCGATCTGGGATCGCTCGCGGCGTTCCTGCTGCGCGCTCCACGCCTCGGGCTTCGCCGCGCAACCCTGCTGGCAATCGCGCGCCATCTGGTCGAGGAGCAGGCGCAGAGCTGGAAGCGCGCGCGCCGCCGCACCTTCCAGCCCGTGGTGGCCTTCGATCTCTACATCGAGCAGCTCGAGCGCCAGCGACCCGATTACTCCTGCTTCTTCACCAATCACGTCGCGTCGGCGATGCACCGCTTCTGGGCGGCGCTCTATCCCGATGACTACGAGCAGCTCGAGCTCGGCCGGGATTGGCAACGCCGATATTCGGGTGAGATCTTCTTCGCGATGGATTGGCTCGACGCGATGTTCGGGCGGATGATCGCGTTCGCGCAGCGCAACCCCGACCACCTGGTCGTGGCGGCCTCGAGCATGGGGCAGGCGGCGTCCAGCGGCCACCGGATCGACACCCAGCTCTACCTGCGGGAGCCCGCAAAGCTGCTCGATCACGCGGGGCTCACGCCTGCCGATTGGTCGCAGCGACCCGCGATGGACCCGACGGTGAGCCTGCTCGTCAGCGTCGAGAAGGCCGGGCAGCTGGACCAATACCTCGCCCGGCTCTCGATCGACGGCACACCGCTCCGAGTGAGCGTCCGGCACGGAACGCTGTTCGACCTCTGGCTCGGCCAGCCCAACCTCGAGCCACGGCCCGATCTGATCACGCTCAATGGCGTTCCCGTTCCGTACGCGGAGCTCGGGTTCGAGCTCGTCGCGATCGAAGACGAGGCGAGCAGCACCGGCTATCACGTACCGGAGGGATCCCTTTTCATCTACGACCCGCGCGACGCGTCGATCAAGAGCCAGCAACGCCCGATCGTCGCCACGACCGACGTCGCTCCCGCGATCCTCGCGAACTTCGGGATCGAAGCGCCCGACTACATGAGCGAGCCGGGAAAGATCCTCCTGTAGGTGACAACGGCGCGGCCAACTGGGCCCCGGCCAGCGGCGGACCCCTCAGCAGAAAGCGGAGCGGCCCGGGCTCGGTCGCAACGGCGCGGCCAACTGGGCCCCGGCCAGCGGCGGACCCCTCAGCAGAAAGCGGAGCGGCCCGGGCTGCTAGGTCGCCGTCGTGGGGGCCCTGCGCTCCTCGGCCCAGGCCTGCCGGTGGTTGGCGCCGGGGAGATGCACCTCCCAGCAGGTGACCGAGCAGAACGCGAGTGCCGTTCGCTTGCGGTTGCAGGTCGAGACGCTGCACACCCAATAGCGGGCGCCGCGCTCGATCGGCGCCTTGCACGCACTGCAGCGCCGCCAGCGATTCTC